>CAMWMM010000629.1 GCA_947175285.1 uncultured Lachnospiraceae bacterium | reverse complement strand
CAATTGAGTTGGACCAAAGAAAAGATAAGAAATACATTGATCCGTATGTTATTTTAGATTATATAGCATCATGCATTGTATACGAATAACAGTATTACATTTTGCTGGACGAAGTACAGATGCTGAATGAATTTGAAGAAGTATTAAATTCATTACTTCATATAAAAAATGCTGATATCTATGTAACAGGAAGTAATTCGAAATTTTTATCAAAAGATGTTATTACCGAATTTCGGGGCAGAGGCGATGAAGTGCATATCTACCCATTGACTTTTAAAGAATTTATGCAGGTTTATGAGGGAGATATGTATCATGGATGGGCAGAGTATATTGTTTACGGAGGATTGCCGCTTACGGTAACAATGAGGACGGAAGAACAGAAGATTCATTATTTAACGAAATTATTCGATGAAACGTATTTAATAGATATCATTGAGAGACATCATATAGAGAGGGCAGGAGAACTGGAAGATTTAGTAAATGTTCTGGCATCAGCGATTGGTTCTCTTACTAATGTTCCCAAAATTGAGGTGACTTTTAAAAGTGTAATACAGTCAAGTATCAGTGCAAATACCATTAGACAATATATTGAGTATTTGGAAGATGCCTTTGTTATCAATAAGGCAAATCGTTATGATGTTAAGGGCAGAAAGTATATTGGAACTCCAGTCAAATATTATTTTGAGGACGTAGGACTTAGAAATGCCAGACTGGGGTTTAGACAGATTGAAGAAACGCATATTATGGAGAATATTATATACAATGAATTGCGCTGCAGAGGTTATTCCGTAGATGTAGGTGTAGTGGAAAAGAGAGGGGTAAACAAGGAGGGAAAAGCAGAAAGAAAGCAGTTAGAGATTGATTTTGTGGCAAATCTGGGAAGCAAGCGCTATTATATTCAGTCTGCATTCAGCATGCAGACAGAAGAAAAGCAAATGCAGGAAAAGGCGTCTCTTATGCGGGTAAATGATTCTTTTAAGAAGATTATTATTGTGAAAGATATTGTAAATGTTACCAGAGATGAAGCCGGAATAACAACGATGAGTATTTATGATTTTCTCTTAAAAGAAAATAGTTTGGAACTCTAAAATATTTTTTACAGGGAGAAACAAAGATGGAAATAAGGGTACTTCGTTATTTTCTTACGGTTGTGAGAGAAGGCGGTATCAACCGCGCCGCAGAGGTCTTACATATTACGCAGCCTACATTAAGCAGGCAGTTAGCACAGTTGGAGGAAGAGATTGGAGTAAAGCTTTTTCACAGAGGGGCAAGGAAAATAACCTTGACAAATGAGGGAATCCTTCTGCGGCGGCGGGCGGAGGAGATTCTGGATTTGGTTGACCGGACAGAGAAAGAACTGGTCGAACAGGAAGAAATGGCAGAGGGAAGAATTGTAATCGGCTGCGGGGAGTTGGCGGCTGTACAGGTACTGTCGGAGGCGATTGCGTCTTTTCATAAAAAATACCCGCTTGTCAGTTATGATATTTTTACGGCGAATGCGGATTTGGTAAAGGAACAGATGGAAAAGGGATTGGTTGATATTGGAGTCCTGTTAGAGCCGATTGATATGGAGAAGTTTGATTTTATCCGTCTGGCGGGAAAAGAGAAGTGGATTGTTTTAATGCGCCCGAATGACCCGCTTGCCGGAAAAGAAGCTATAAGCGCAAAGGATTTGGAAAATCTGCCGCTGATTCTTCCACGGCGGACGAATGTGCAGAACGAATTGGCAAACTGGCTGGGAGATTCCTTTCAAAGTGAAAAAGTTCTGTTTACCAGTAATTTAAGTACGAACGGCGCAATTATGGTGCAGAAAGGACTGGCATATTCGATAGCTATTGAAGGTTCCGTACCCTTCCTTGATGAAGAAAAGATTACTTACCGTCCGCTGTATCCGGAATTGACAGCAAGCAGTGTATTGGCATGGAAAAAACAACAGCCTTTTAGTATGGCGGCAGATAAATTTATAGAATACATGAAACGGAGAAATGTAGATGAACAGGCCAGGAATTAAAAAAATAAACATAAAGAGAAAAAGGATTTCCCATATTGCTTATGCCGTTATGATTGTATTTTTTGGGGTTATGATTGTAGGGGCAGCGGTGACAAACCGGGGGAAGTCTCCGGCGGAACTGTTTTCCGAAGGTAATATCGCTTTTGACGAAGGGTGGTATCTGGAGGACGGCGGCGCAGCAGATGTCAGCCACTTGAATAAGATTTCCACCGTAATACCCTATCAGGAAGAGAGCGTCTATCACAGGCTGCCTGACGATTTGAAAGAAGGGCTTTCCTTGTGCTTCCGCACAAAAAACATTGATTATCAGGTATATGTGGACGGAGAACTGCGCTATGAGCCGGTGCGCCGGGAGAGCAATGTCTATAATAAATCCTTTGGAAACAGGTGGAATTATGTCCCCCTTTACAGCAGCGATGCCGGAAAAGTTGTGGAAGTGCGTTTTCATACCGTGTATGAGAGCGGCAGGGCATGCATAGACAATCTCTGTCTGGGTTCCGCAGCCGGGGAGATTGTTGCTACATTTACCGGTAAGGCGGTGGCTTTTTCCACATGCCTGCTCATATTGTTTGTCGGAGTGCTGCTGATTGTGGCGGATATTCCCGCCAATCTCCAGATGCATAAAAATCATGAGCTGCTTTATCTCGGTCTGTTTGCCATAAGCATTGCAATCTGGTGTCTGGCTGAGACAAGTATGCTGCAGTTTTACACGGATGACAGCAGGCTTATTCAGCTTTTGTCCTGCTGTGCCTTAAGTATGATTTCTATTCCAATGGTGCTTTATCTGGATGCGGCTTTCGGTTTTA
>CAMWMM010000628.1 GCA_947175285.1 uncultured Lachnospiraceae bacterium | reverse complement strand
GAACATTGTATGAAAAAACAGATTTTAATTATTGAAGATGACAGCGACCTTGCTTTTATTACGCGGGATATGCTGGAAAATTACGGATATGAGGTCGAAATTGCAGGAAGCTGCGAGGAGGCATTCGGCCTTTTAACAGACAGACAGTTTAAGCTGCTTCTGATGGATATTAATTTACCCGACGGAAGCGGCTTTGATGTATGCAAAGAGCTTCGCAGAATGTCCAGAGTGCCTGTTCTTTTCGCCAGTGCCAGAACGAGTGAGGACGATAAGATTAAAGGTCTGGATATGGGCGGGGATGATTATCTTGCCAAACCATATTCTTTAAGAGAACTGTTAGCAAGAGTCAATGCACTGATACGCAGGGCGTATGGAGCGGGAGAAGATGCGCCTGTTTATGAGTTTGGCAATATTAAGGTAGATGTCTCTATGCGGACGGTAGTAAAAGACGGCACGGAAGTGAAGCTGGCGCTTCGGGAGTTCGACCTTTTGGCATATTTGTGCGCTCATCCGAATCAGGCTCTTTCTAAGGATGAACTTCTTCATGAGGTGTGGGGGGCATTTTCGGAAGTGGAAAGCGCAACGGTTGCGGTTCATATCAGATGGCTTAGGGAAAAACTGGAAAAAGACCCGGCAAAACCGGAATATATTAAGACGGTGCGGGGAATCGGCTATCAACTGGAAATGAATTAAGCTGAAAAAGGAGTATTATAATATAGATGAAAAAAGAATTTGTAAGGACGGCATTTCTTATTCTCTGCGTTTTTATTATAACAGTGGGAGCGGGCATATTTTATCTTGGGAAAAATATGACAAAGACAAGTTCAGAAGCAGAGAATGAGTTGGTGCTTTTAAATGAAATAGAGCAGCTTACGATGGATGATGACGGACATAACCCCGCACAGGACAATATCGAAAAGCTGAGAATACAAATGCAAAAAGAGACAACGGGAGAACAGACGGCTATGATAAAGCAGACAGCGGTTTTGTGTCTGTGTTTTGTAATATGCTGTCTGCTTTTTGTTTTTGCTTATCTTTACCGAAAAATCATACGCCCTTTTGCGAAAATGGAAAACTATGCACAACAGATTGCCGGAGGGGATTTTTCGCAGTCTCTGGAATATGAAAGGACGAATTTCTTCGGCGCATTTACATGGGCATTTGACCATATGCGTAAAGAGATTATGACGGCGCGGAAAAACGAAGCGCAGGCGCTTAGCGAGAATAAGACGATTATTGCAGCGCTTTCCCACGATATTAAGACGCCCATAGCATCAATTAGGGCATATGCGGAGGGGCTGGAGGCAAATCTGGATGCGGATTATGAAAAGCGGGAGAGATATTTAGAGGTTATCATGAGAAAGTGCGACGAGGTATCACGGCTTGTCAATGATTTGGTGCTGCATTCTCTTTCGCAGTTAGAACAGCTTGAGATAAAAGAGCAAAGTGTCAGCATAAAAACGGTGCTTGAAGAAACAGTGCGCGATTTTGAATATCCCGATATTGTCATAAAAGAGCCGGTTCCGGACGCGATGCTTGCTGTTGATGAAAAGCGTATGGCACAGGCGATTGTGAATGTTATGGAAAATGCAAAAAAATATGCACCCGATGCCGAAATCCGCGTATGGGCAATGAATACGGAAGAGCGCTATGAGATTCATATAAGGGATTATGGAGACGGAATTTTGCCGGAGGATATGCCTTTTATCACCAATAAGTTTTATCGGGGAAAAAATGTGGAGGACAAGCCGGGTTCTGGGCTTGGACTTTATATTGTAGATTATATTATGGAAAGAATGCATGGCGGCATGTCTTTGGAAAACCATGCAGACGGACTGGAAGTTGTGCTGTGGCTGCCGTATGCGGCAGAAGTTTAAATTCTATTTTTTCTTAAAGATTTCTTAATCATTATTCTGATATGATATCCACATGCTAAGAGAAAGGTAAGGATATTAATATGAAGACAGTTATTATGAAAGCAACGCAGCTTTGTAAAAGCTTTGCCAATAACGGCGGGCAGAATCATGTGTTAGACATGGTGAATCTGGAAATCTATGACGGGGACTTTACCGTTATCATGGGTTCCTCCGGAGCCGGGAAATCGACATTACTCTATGCTTTAAGCGGCATGGATAAACCGACAGGGGGAGAGGTGTTTTACAGAGACAGGGCAATCAGCCATTTAAAGGAAAGGGAAATGGCGTCCCTGCGGGCAAAAGAATTTGGTTTTGTATTCCAGCAGGCGCATCTTGTCAGCAATTTGACGCTATTTGAAAATGTGGCGGTAACAGGGTATCTAAACAAAAATCAGAGTGAAAAAAGGATAAGAGAGCGGGCAATGGAACTGCTTGCGCGGATGAATGTAGAAGGAGCGGCAAAACGGCTTCCTTCGCAGGTGTCGGGCGGAGAGGCGCAGCGCGCGGCAATTGCCAGAGCGATGATGAATGAACCGGGGATGATTTTTGCAGACGAGCCGACAGGGGCGTTAAATAAGCGGAATACGCAGGAAGTGTTGAATCTGCTGACGCAGTTAAATGAGAACGGACAGAACATTTTGATGGTGACGCATGATATTAAGGCGGCAATCCGCGCCACAAGGCTTTTGTATTTAGAGGACGGCAAGGTAATAGGAGAAATGTCCATGGCGAAGTATAGCAGTGAGGATGCAAGAAACAGAGAAAGACAGGTGGATGCCTGGCTTACGTCCATGGAATACTAGAATGGAGGGATATCATGAAATATTTTACTTTGTTACGAGCAAATATTAAGAGCCAGAAAGGGAGCTTTATCGGGATTTTAACACTTGTTTTTATGATTACCATATCTCTT
>CAMWMM010000627.1 GCA_947175285.1 uncultured Lachnospiraceae bacterium | reverse complement strand
TTTCATCCTGCTTTATTTTCTGCTCCATATCATCACCACACTTCTGAACCCGTTTTGGTTCTTTTTAGAGTATTGTATTCAATAGAGCTATCGAAAAGGGACTGATTTTAGTCCACTTTATGTAATTTTTATTGCAGAAAACGGTCAATAGGCAGTATTTACTTTACCTAAAATACTTCCTCACTGTCAAAGACTATCCTTTCTGCTTTGACACATAAGATGGATATGCAATATCCGTTTTCTGCTTTAAATTGCCATTTTCTGCTATTTTTTGTCTTTTTCTGCTAAATATATTGCCAAGATGTTTTCATTACGAGTAAAATGGATTGAATAAAGGAGTGCAAATTTATGGATTTACATAAAGATGATTTGAAACTTTCCTACCATGCTAAGAATACCCTTCATGAGCTGGGCTTTACTATGGTTTCCGATCTGGAAGGTCATGACTATATTTCCTTGATACAAAAGTTCCCCACTCAACGCCACCATGTCTATTCCATTATTCAGGAACTTAATGATGCCGGATATTTAATGCCCCCGGACAATGCAGTGTCAATTAGTGATGTACCTATGTCTAAAAGGCTTTTCCATATTCTTGAGAGAAATTATTTCCTCTACTTATCCCAATTATCTCTATGCTCCAAAGAGGAACTTGCAGGTTTGCGCAATCTTGGAGAACAAACAATGATTGAGTTGGAAGAAATATGTCAGGCATACCATATAGAGTTACGCTCTGTACAAAGCATTAAGGAAAATTTGGCTCAATATCACTTGCCTTTTACTTCAAGGCATTACGAAGCACTCTATAAGTACAATATTGCTTCTATTGACGATTTCAACAAAATAACCACGCATGATTTACATATCATATGCCAACAATACTACTACGACACTATGAAAGCATATTATATCTTAAAGGATAATGGAGTTGTCTTTCAGACATGGGAAGATCAGTATCTGTTTGAACTTTTATCAGGAAAAATTACTCAGAAAATAAGCAGAAAATACCGAATTGATACTATTGCAGAGCTACGATCCTGCTCTGAAGAATATATTGAGAGTATGCCTTCGACAATATTGCCTAGTGTAAAAGCGGTGTTAGCAGAATTTAATTAAAAATTTAGCAGGCAATAATTTTAATATTATTACCTGCCAAATTAATTTAGAAATCATATGATTCTTCTGTCAGTCAGAACCAATCATCTCTCTCCAATCGGAGTCCAAGTTTTCTTTTTTCACCTATATTCAAATGACCAAGCCAAATCTACTTTTACTATTTCTTTGTCAAATTAAGATAGGTATCCATACTCTTCATCCAAAGCAACGACAAATCATATTTTCCCAATTTTTTCAGATCTTCTATGCTTTTTTCAAACATTGAAATGAAATCCCTTCTGTCATTAAGCCCCATATTTCCAGCCTCAAGTGGCAAAGAAGTGAAACCACCTTGCTTTTCAACTTTGTAATGTGCCTCCAATGCACGCATTTCAACTACCGTAGCGTTCGATGGATTAACGTCATTTATATAAATCTTTTTTCAAATTCCTTTCCGTTTTCATCCACACCTTTCGCTAACACCACAGGATTTTCATCTGTTGACTCATCAGCATATTTAAGGCAATAAGAAAGACCTGTACCATTACCTCCTGTCCACAGCATATTGTCTGTAGTAAATATCTGGTATACCTTTGGTGTTTCAACCGCATTAAATGTCTTTCCTCCAGATACAGAAGTTTTTGTATTATTGCTCTTTTGTTGACCATATAATGGAGATATGTTGTTCAAACCAAAACCAATATGCATACTTTCCTTCCTCCAATCAGCCTCAAAGTTTCTCTATATACAATAACTCACTTCTTAGCTTAATTTTTTGTAAATACACATGAAAAGGATTTCTGTCCATACGGGAAATTGGTAGATCTGAATGTTGTCGCAAACGTATAATTGCCGGGTGCTGTTATTTTTCCACAATCATACCAATAATAAAATCCGTCTGCGCCATTACCCGAAATTATAAACGGTTGCTGCTTAAACCATGAAATGCTTCTACCGTTAAAAGTTGTAGTGTCACTTCCGTAACCATAAACTTTGATGATAACACAATAGTTTCCATTATCCAGCAAACCATGATCATAAAGTTCAATTTTGGTTACTTGTGGCGCCGGACCATCTCCAGACCACCATAAAGGACTTACTCCATTATCATTATCCTCAATCACCGATACCGTCATTCCATCAATTTTTGTCAACTCCGGAATTTCATTTTCGTCCTCTGCTGCGAACGCCATTGTACTCATCCCCATCAACATGGTTAAAGCCAATGCAAAAGCTACAATTTTCTTAATTTTTTTAACATATTTTATTCCTCCTAATTCTGTTTTTATTAAATGCAAACCACCCTAAAAACATATTATTAATTATATTTACTACTTTACTGCTCCTTTCTTTTCTATATTTAACATGCTATATAGAATGGTTCATTGTATTTCTAAAATTAATTCCAAGTGTCATTATGCTTAGTAATTTTTTATTTTTCTCATATGTAAGCGCTCCTTATAAAATTGCTTACATATGGTAATAACCATAGCATTGTAAAACATTAATTTCTATCCCTCTTGCAGAAAATGACCTTTCATTACAGAAAATGGCACTAATAACTTATCAGTAATAAAATAGTCAATTTCTTATTTTTTATATTTACGACAAAAGAGATGAATATCATAATACCCCTTGCAGAATGTGGCTATTTTTTGCAGAAAATGACCATCTAAATAAAAAAATCCCCTTGAATCAAACCTAAGTTCAATTCAAGAGGACTTTTTCTCTATCG
>CAMWMM010000626.1 GCA_947175285.1 uncultured Lachnospiraceae bacterium | reverse complement strand
AAATCAAACTTCATCCGCACCACCTCCCATCTTTTGTGATGAAAGGTCAACACCTCGCAGTGACACGATTGTTCCCGTACATTAATCTTACCATATTTCACACAATCCAACAACCATTTATAGTATACTTTTTATCAACCAAACATTTATCTACTTATGTTTTTCAATTCTACAAACCGGAATTCTGATAAGACATATTTTATAGCATTTATTAACTGTTATATCTTATCTTCAAAATGTCCGCAAATCCTTGAAAATACTAAATTTATAGCTAGTGAGTTTGCCCTTATGCTTTCCCTTGTGTTAAATCCTTTTCCCTCGTGTTACGAACCCTTATAAGGGCAAAAATAAGGGAAAGAAAAACCTGTAGCAAATTATAACACAATATAAACAGGGCAGGAAGAGGCTCGAAGTTTTCCCGTTTTACGCACCAGAGTACATAGGAAAAGAACTTTCTGGCCTCCCGCTGGCCTTTTTGGGTCAGCAGATCATCCATATCTGCGGAGAGGCCGCGGATAAAACGCAGTCCCAGATCCTGGCAGTTATCCTGAATGTAGCGGTGTGCCGTCACATCATAGAAATGCTTGGATGTGGTAATCTGTGTGGCATATTTTCCGGACAGATTGATACCGGATTCCTTTACCAGTTCAATAAAGCGGTGAAGCTGGCTGGGAGCAATAAAGGTGTAGACAGGATAGGAAAAAAGAATCAGTTCTGCCGTTTCCAGAGCGGCACGGGCCGATGTAAAATCTTTTTCCAACAGCTTAATCTGAGCCCCTGCATTCAGATAGGTAAATTCCTGTCCGGGAAAGAGCTTTTCCAGATAGAGTACCGTCAGGAGAGTGATGCTGTTATTTCCTTTGGGACTTCCGTTGACAACTAAAATTTTCATGGTGACTTCCTTTCTGTGACTGTTATGTTAAGATAAGTATACCATGATTACTCCGTAATCACGGTATGGATGGCCATTCGGCCGTTACCTGCCTTGAATAAGGACATTATACCATAAAATCATGGGATGTGAAAAAATTGTTCATTCCCGCGAGCATTGAGCCAAGTCAGCTTGCTGCAGGGTATTTGACTAACAACATAGAGCACCTGATATGTGTTAGAATATAATTAGCGAAATCAATCTCCCTTTTCGAATTGTGTACCCGTTAAAAATTAGTTATAATTGCACTAACAAATCGGAATTAGGAAGGAGATAATAGAAAATGATAGAACTTAGGAAATTATCAGTAGATGATGGAATGGACGTATATGTAATGTTGCAAGAAATTCCCAAAGAAGAGAATGGGTTAATGAACAACGCTAACGGGTTATCATTTGAGGAATATAAAGAATGGTTGAAGAGAAAATATGCAGATTCCGAGCAGATTGGTCTTAAAGACGGTTGGAAAGTTCCGTCTACTACATATTGGCTTTATGCAGATGAGAAGCCGGTTGGCTTTGGCTCTATCAGGCATTTTCTCACAGATGCGCTTCGTGAAGCGGGTGGACATATAGGGTATGGAATAGCTCCTAAGTACCGTGAGAAAGGATATGGAAAGAAAATTCTTGGGCTTTTACTTGAGGAAGCCAGCTGTCTTGGAATTGATAGAGTACTTGTTACAATTAAGTTGGACAATGCTGCATCAAAGGCAGTAGCACTTGCAAATGGTGGTGTAATCACCGGACAAACGGATGAAAGAATACTTGTTTGGATAGATACTGCACAGAAAAGCTGAAAATCCATCTGATAATGTTTCTGTCAACTTCTGATTTGTGGGAATGTGACTGTAAAAAGGAAGTGGGGTAAGAGATGGGACGATATAAACATAAAATCGGCAAATCACAGTCAAGGAGGATAAAATATGATATGCAAGCCTATGAAGGTAATAGACAAAACCGGATATGAAGTATTATTGAGGAATGCAGAAATAAAAGACGCTGAGGATCTGATAAAATATTTGAAAATTACAACATCGGAAACACCCTATTTGATCAGAGAACCTGATGAGGTTACTTTATCACTTGAACAGGAACAGAACTTCATTCAGAGAGTGATGGATTCAGACAGGGAATTAATGCTTGTCGCAATACTTGACGGGAAGCATATCGGAAATTGTTCTCTTATGGGTATTGGCGATTATAGGAGATACCGCCATAGGTGCAGCGTTGCAATAGCATTATATCAAGAATATTGTGGCAGAGGCATTGGAAAAGTTATGTTGCAGACCGTTTTAGAAATAGCCAAAGAAATCGGTTATGAACAGGCAGAATTAGAAGTAATTGCAGATAACAAGAATGCAATAGCATTATATGAAAAATTAGGGTTTGAGAAGTATGGACATTTTCCTAATAATATGAAGTATGAAAATGTGAAATATGCAGATGCGTATTGGATGATGAAAAAATTGTGACATATTCCGGTTTGCGCGCTGGCTCCTATACTTAGAGACAGAGTTAATATATCATTGGAATTGAGGCAGGAACAATCGACAACACAAAGAAGCTGGTCTTGGAAGGTCTTTCAGAAGCACTCCATGTTTCTGTGGAGTGGCTTAAAGGGGAAACGGAGGAATATGAAACAGACATTACGGATAAAAGGGAATTATTTATCCGAGATGTAATGAGTTCCATAGTAAACAAGCTCCCCTATGATATGAAGCCTGATGAGGCGGACTTTTCCAAAGATTTACTGCTGCTGATGTTAAGGGAGTATGAGTTGTTCGTGGATTCTTTTCAGTTTGCCTGTAAGAATTTCAAGGACAATGCGGAAAATGCCGCACTCGCCCAGACAATGGGGTTTGAATCAAATAAGGAATATAACGAGATTATGTTTCTTAGGGAAATCACCCACA
>CAMWMM010000625.1 GCA_947175285.1 uncultured Lachnospiraceae bacterium | reverse complement strand
AAATTATAGTAAAGGGCGGAATTAAATCGTGATTTAATGATGTGTATATGGTACAATGGTTTTGTTCTATATCAGTATATGGAGGATTACGGATGAAATATTTGATTGTAGTGGATATGCAGAATGATTTTATTACAGGCAGTTTGGGGACTGAGGAAGCGCAGGCGATTCTGCCTAAAGTAATTGATAAGGTGCAAAACTATGAGGGAACGGTGATATATACAAAAGATACGCATACGAAAGACTATCTGAATACCCAGGAGGGAAAAATTCTTCCGGTTGTGCATTGTGTACAGAATGAAGAGGGATGGGCGCTGGACGCGGAACTTCAGAAGATAGCTGAAAAACAGAACGGAAAAGTGTATCAGAAACCAACCTTCGGGTGTGTGGAACTTGCAAAAGACTTACAGCTTGTAAGCGGGAAAGAGCCGGTTACGGAGATTGAATTATGCGGATTATGTACGGATATTTGTGTGATTTCCAATGCGCTGTTACTCAAAGCATTTATGCCGGAAGTGCCGATATCTGTCGATGCATCATGTTGTGCAGGCGTTACTCCGGTAAGTCATAAGAATGCGTTAGAAGCAATGAAAATGTGCCAGATTACAATTAAAAATGATAAAGAGGGCGAAGAAAAATGAATACACAGTTTAACGAACGAAACGTCTCCATGGTAATGGATATGTATGAACTGACAATGGCGAACGGTTATTTTGGCAAGGAATATCAGGATACGATTGCCGCATTTGATGTTTTTTACAGAAATAATCCGGACAATGCAGGTTTTGCTATTTTTGCAGGACTGGAACAGGTAATAGAGTATATTCAGAATCTTCATTTCAGCGAAGAAGATATAGAGTATTTACGCTCTCAGAATTTGTTTTCAGAGGACTTTTTACAATATCTGCTGAATTTTAAATTCAGAGGCGATATTTATGCGATGCCTGAAGGAACCGTCATGTATCCGAATGAGCCGATTATGACGGTTGTCGCTCCGCTTATTGACGCGCAGCTTATTGAAACTACTATTTTGTTGGAGATTAACCACCAATCGTTAATTGCCACAAAGACAAACCGTATTGTACGGGCGGCAAACGGTAAGCCGGTTTCCGACTTCGGAGCAAGAAGGGCGCACAATGTGGATGCGGCGGTCTATGGGGCAAGAGCGGCTTATATCGGCGGCGCAGCATCAACGGCAACGGTTTTGGCAGGTAAGATGTTCGGCATTCCGATTTCAGGCACGATGGCGCATAGCTGGGTAATGACGTTTGACAATGAGTATGATGCTTTTAAGGCATATGCACAGACTTATCCGGACGCGACGCTTTTACTGGTTGATACGTATGACGTTTTAAAAAGCGGCGTTCCCAATGCTATCCGCGTAGCAAAAGAAGTTTTGCAGCCGATGGGAAAAAGGTTAAAAGGCATTCGCTTAGATTCCGGCGACCTCGCCTATTTATCGAAAGAGGCGAGGAAACTTTTAGATGAAGCGGGACTTACGGACTGCATCATTGTGGCGTCCAACAGTCTGGATGAATATACGATTACATCTTTAAACAGGCAGGAAGCGAAGTTAGACAGTTATGGCGTGGGTGAAAGACTGATTACCTCTTTTTCCGCACCGGTATTCGGCGCCGTATATAAAATGGTGGCAATAGAAAAGGACGGCGGTTTCATGCCCAAGATTAAAATTTCCGAGACGTTGGAAAAAATCACGAATCCGGGCATCAAAGACATATACAGAGTCTATGATAAAGATGGGAAAGCGGTTGCAGACTATTTGACACTGAAAGGGGAAAAAATTGACGAGACGCAGCCGGTTCGCTACGTGGATCCGGTAAAATATTGGAAGAACAGAAGTTTTGTTGATTGTACATTTAAGCCGCTGCAAAAGCAGATATTTAAAGACGGTGAACTCGTATATGAACTGCCGCTTTTGAAAGATATAAAGGCGTATGTAAGAGAACAGTTAGATCAGGAAATCTGGAAAGAGGAGCAGCGTTTTGAAAATTCCCATCCGCATTATCTGGATATGAGTCCGGCAATGTTTGAGTTAAAGATGGGGCTGTTGCATGAGAGCAACAAGGAATAAAAATGGTAAATGAGGTAATGAATTTGAAAGAGGAATTTACGCAGGAAGAGTATGACCAATTAATTAAACCCTATTCGGAAGCGTTGACAATTATTCAGATTCGCCTAAACAGCCTGAATGCGGAATACAGGAGCCGAAGCAGGGAATATCCGATACATAATATTCAACATAGAATTAAAAGCAAGCAAAGCATTATCAAAAAACTGGAAAAGAAAAATATGCCGCTTACTGCGGGCGCAGCAAGGGATGAACTAAGAGATATCGCAGGTATCAGGGTTATCTGTTACTTTGAAGATGATATTTACAGCGTTGTGGCTGCAATCCGCAAGCAGACCGGTATTCTGGTTATCAGAGAGCGGGATTATGTGAAACAGCCGAAAGAGAACGGTTATAAAAGCTATCATATCGTGGTAGGCGTTCCGATTTATACGCTGGAAGAGACGCAGTATTATCCGGTAGAAGTACAGATTCGGACGATTTCTATGGATTTCTGGGCGAGTATGGAACATAGGATATGCTATAAAAGCGGGCAAAATAAAGATGTATCGGAAGAGACAAGGGATATTTTAAAAAGTTATGCACAGCAGTTAAAAGAAATTGAAGTCAGTATGTATGAACAGAGCATGAAAGGTTGAAACTTAGATGAGACTAACTTGAGACTAAATGGAATATTTCCGAAAAATCATTGACAAAATTTCCTTATTTGGTAGAATACTATTAAAGGAGAGTCCTGCCAACAAGTGGACGTTCAAA
>CAMWMM010000624.1 GCA_947175285.1 uncultured Lachnospiraceae bacterium | reverse complement strand
AGAGCAGAGGACTGAAAATCCTCGTGTCACTGGTTCGATTCCGGTTCTGGGCATTTTCTTTTCTATTTGTTTGTTATTAAATTATGGGCCACTAGCTCAGGTGGTAGAGCACTTGACTTTTAATCAAGTTGTCTGGGGTTCGAATCCCCAGTGGCTCATTAGAAAGACCCAAAAGTAGGAATGGGGATTCGAACCCCTGTTGATATCCCCAGTGGCTCATTAGAAAAATAAAGAGTTAAATTAAATAAGAAAGAGAGACGATGTAGTCTCTCTTTTTGTCTCATAATATATAGTGTATCCAGTCAAAATGGTCAATTAGGAAAGATGTTATCGTGGCGCCTAACAGAGTAGACGGATTATAAGCGGAAAGGAAAATCCCCATACCTGTGCCAATCAATGCACAAATACAATCAAAGCCAAATTCTTTCATATTGCTGCATTTTTTATACACGATGTTAGAAGAATAATAAATATAATAATTGCAGTTGACGGAAAAAGCAATAATAAAAAAGTAATTCCGACGATTTCTCTCTCGTTATATTCAAATGGACTGCCCCAACCAGGACTATAATTATGAATTAGCGATTCCACAAAAATGCCAACCTCCATGGAAGCTAAATTTCCTCTTGCTAATTAATTTTTAAACTTTTCCAGCCTTCAATTCTTTCTTATTCTCATACATCAACATATCCGCCCGGCATCTTGTCTGGTCAAGGTCAGTATCTTCTTTTGCATCATATTTGGCAAAACCGGAAGCAATCTGCATAAAGACAGTTTTTGATTTCTCGTTGTAGAGGTCTTCTTCCTGACGAAGCTGTTTAATCAGTCCGCGTATTTCATCGTCGGAGGTATTTTCCATAATAACGCAGAATTCATCACCGCCGATACGGTACACCTTACCATAGTTACTGAATATTCTTTTGATAAGTTCGGCGGAATCTGTCAAATAACGATCCCCCTCCATATGCCCTAATGTATCGTTGCATTTTTTCAGGTTATTTAAATCCAACATGACGATATAGATATTCTGCTCAGATGAGTGTTTCTGTACTGCGTCATTATAGGCATTACGGTTATAGCACTGCGTCAAAATATCTTTTTCAGCAAGTTCCTTATAGATTTCCGCTTTTCGAATTTCCGAAATTTTATCATAGGCATTGGAGCCGACTTCCAGACCGAGGATAATAATGTAAGCAAGAAGCCCAAGCATACCAAACAGCTGTGCGTTTCCATGCTGTGTATAATAAGCATACAGTTCAACCCCTACGGCTATAGTCAGGACAATTAATCCAATGATATTGAGTTTAACATTCTTTTTGTTTTTCCTTTTGCGCGTTTTATCCACGATGCAGAACAGGAAAGTGAGCAGGTCGCATACAAGGACAATATGGATAAGTAATACTGTTTCTTTAAAGTCTGCAATATTGAATGCCTGAAGAAGCATCATGAAAGGCATGCTTCCAAAAGCGAGAAACGCCATAAATTTATGGAAAAGACGCTCTTTTGCCACAAGATAATATTTTGTAAAGAGCATAAAAGTAACGCCTATCAGCATAAGCAGGACGTATGTAATATAAGAAGCGTATACTCTGTTGGAAAACATAATCATGATTATCTGTTCTTCGGTAAATGCCCAAGCGCCTATAAGCAGAATCAAAATTCCCATATAAAGCAGTTCTCTGGCAATTCGAGCTTTCTGGCAGAATACCATCCAGTATAGAATCATACAAATACCGGATAAAACAAGGATGAAGCATATGAACATGGAAACGAAGGACTGATGAAGCAGCTCGCGCAGCATAGCAATGCCATTTCCCTGATAAAAAGTATGTTCGTCGGAACGGCCTGACGGATAAATTGCTTTTATAATTACTGAGATTTTTTGGGTGTCAGAAGGAAACTCGACCAAATTCCAAACCGCACCAGTAGTATGTCCGAAAATGGAATCCGCTTTTGTCCGTGAATAGATAAGTTCGTCATCTGCCGATACGAAAACTTCCTGATGGTTTGTGTAAAACATCAGGTAGGAGTTCATACGTGGATTTTCAATAGAAAAAATGAATTCCTGTACTTCCGAGTCAGTTATACTGACTTTTTCATCGTTGGAGGTTACGTTATGTTGTATAGGCAGGATTTCCGTATAAGAATTTTTTTCACCAAGGTTAAAGGTATTTTCATGAATAGAAAATCCTCCGATAATAAACATGATGATGTGGATACATAGGAATAAAATATATACGTTTTGCAGTGTTATCTTTTCTTTCATCTGATATTAGTTCCATCTCCCGTTTTATTTATTTCCAGCAGCTTTCAACTGCTTTTTATTTTCATACATTAATACATCCGCTGTTTTTTCATAATTTACCGGAGTAATTTCAGTGTATTCAATGGATTCACCAAGATTAAAACGGTTTGGTTTTACCCAAAATATACCTGCAATTAACATGAGAATATTGATGGTAAAAAATATTATATAAATATGCTGTACCTTTATTTTCTTTTTCATTTGTTTTAACTCCATTTATCGTGCGATAACTATGTACATTATATCAAAAACAGAACGTACTGCCAATGTATAAATATTTTTCCTGTAGGAATTTATGCTGAAATGTGATAACATAAAAATGGATTTGGTAAAATGGTTAAAGGACAGATTTCATATGAAAAAGATAATGCTTTTTGAAGGCGATATTGAGACACAGGGATATTTTTCCATCCAGCTGGCTGAAGCCTTTCAGAAGATGGGACATCAGACATTTATATTTGATTTGAGCAGACCGTGGGACAGTACAGAGAAGTTTTTCCGTTTTTTTGAAAAAGGAAATACCGTACTGGTAAATTTTAACT
>CAMWMM010000623.1 GCA_947175285.1 uncultured Lachnospiraceae bacterium | reverse complement strand
ACCGTGCCAAGGTAGAAAATGATTATTATGAGGAACATCTTGGGGAATACCTCACTAATTATGTTGTTGAGAATTCCACGGTAAGTTCTTATCCGAAAGATTACCTGAATGCGGTAAAATCTCTC
Source organism: uncultured Lachnospiraceae bacterium (assembly GCA_947175285.1). Next base: position 2,733 of record CAMWMM010000623.1, on the reverse strand, counting down.
ACTAAATATGAGGATGAGTATATGATGGATTACTACAATCAACTGTATGCAAACTTTGGTATGGAAAGCAATACAAATGTATGGGAGACGAGAGGCGAGGAAATCAAGGATGAGCTTTCCTATGAGAAGGAGTTGAAAACGCGGGCAGAAGAAACCGTAAAAGTTGCTCTTGTATATCAGGCGATTTTTGAGAAAGCAGGATTAAGCATAGATGCGGAAAGCAGCGGAGAGGGTTCTCTGGCGCAGGCGGCAATAGCACAGGCTGTAAAGGATTATCTGGTAGAATTGTATAAATAGGATGTTTTGTTTTTTAACATAGACAGGTTTTCAATAAAAAATACCGCCGCAAAGACTATCTGGTCGTGCGGCGGTGTTTTTATCACACTTATTCTTTTGTACACTGAGTTTTTGGAAAAATTCACGAAAAGGACAAGAGAATTTAATGATGAGAAAAAAGACCGCACTATGCCGTATGCACTGACCTGTCAGATTTGTGTTTATCCAAGATTTTGTGTACCCGTTCCACTTCATCAAGAATCATGGCATCATCCCGATGTAAATGTTTTAAATCCGTTTTAACCTCTGCCATATCTTTTTCTAATCTGGTAACTTTCTGGTCAAGTTCAGTAAATTTCTGGTCGAGACTAATAAATTTTTGGTCGTGCCCGGATACCTTCTGGTCAAGCCCCACTACTTTTTCAAGCAGCAAATCAAGTTTTTCACTATCTGTCATAGTATACCTCCTTTTACGATTATTTCATGACTAATTACAGTATATCACACTTAAGGTGTATGGTCTACCTAAAAATTTCATAACAGAAAAATGTTATTTCATGCATAAGAGGTTAATTTGTAAAGATAAGTTCCGAAATAATATAAGAAAACAGGTATAGACACAGAAATGAAAAACAACTGCAAAAGGGCAAGAGGGTTGATGATATGAATGTAAAATTACAAGGTTCCAATAATATGTTTACAGGAAACAGCAGTATTTTATATAATAAAGGTTTAAAAAGCACACAAGAGAAACTGGAACGTCAGGAAAAGCGTGATAATCAGATTGCTTTTTTTGAAAATCAGAAGAATAACCTGAAAAATATGGAATGTAACAGCCTTGAGGAAATCAGCAGAAAACTGGAGCTGTTTCATTCCTATGAAGACCAGATTAAAGCCGCTAAAGCGGAATATAACAGTTCGCAGATGATGCACTTTATGGATGAAATGATTGAACGTGCGGAGAAGCTTGCCGAAGCAGCAGAAGAATATGCACCGAAAACGCCTGAGGAGCGGACAGAGGAGATGCTGGAGGAGGCATTGGGAATCGAAGAAGAAAAAGGCGAGCTGATGGAAAGTATGGAAGAACTTGCCGAACTGGCGGAGGAAATGAGCGAAGAATTGCTGAAGGAGCTTCCCGATGAACTTTCAGAAGAAAGTATAGAAAATATGGAAGAACTGCCAGTAGCAAATGCAGAGAGCTTCTTAGTAAAAGAACAGCAGCCGGAACAGCTTGGGAAATACAAAAGGATTGATTTATTGATATAATAATTTAAGAAATAAGACAAAAAAACGTATTGCCAGAAAGAACAGGAGTTTCCTGCGCTTTCTGGCAATTTTGCAGTATAGTTATTTTTTCTTAACAGGAATCCATATCTCAGAATAATAATTTTCATCAGCAGTTCCGTTCGGATATTTATCCGGGTCATCGTACATTTCAACGCAATATCCTGCCGCAAATTCATAATCCTGTAATGCCGGAAGCCATTCGGAGAATATTTTTATATTTACATCCTGTAAGGCGTGCGGAAGAGCGCCTTTGCAGGGGAAAACAGCCCATGTAAAAGAGGGAATCGTCTTCACGCTAAATCCCTCAGGGATATCTACGGACGGGTTATAGACATCCGCAATCAGGTACTCAAATTTATCATTTTCTCCATTTTTCATCTGTGGGTCAATGTTGATTCCGAACATTCCGCAAACATATTTTCCATTTCCCGCCTTATAGTGTTCCTGCCAATAAGAAGGAATTTCCTGTTTTGCATTTTTGTAGGAAAATTCTTTGGACACCGCCAAAACGTTGAATGCTTCTTTTTTTGTAATTTTGTAATCCATAGCATAACCACCTTTCAATGAAATTGATAATTGTAACGGTGCGAAAGCCTTAATCATTGTTTTGTTCTTACGCACTGTCATAGGTGTATATCCATGGAAGCGGGAAAAAGCTTTGGTGAAGCTGTCAGGAGAGTCATAGCCATATTTCATGGCAAGGTCCATGACCGTAATGTCACTGGTAAGAAGTTCTTCTCCTGCAAGCGCCAGCCTGCGCATCCTGATATATTCTGTGACGGAGTATCCGCACAGTATACTGAATCCTTTGTGAAAATAGAAAGGCGAGATATTTATATGACTGGCCACATCATACATAGTAATATCCTCTGTTATATGCCTCTCCATATATTCAACCGCGTCTTTGACTGCTTTTGCCCAATCCATGATGATTTACCCCTTTCTGTGGTTACAGTATAATACTATATTATTTATCATGTCCCGACAATATTTGTTTTCTTTTGTCGTGGGAAAAAACTATATATATGTGTTTATTGCCTTACAAAAGACATATCGATAAACGATAAATATTTATTGACATTCAAAATGCGTTATGCTATATTATGGAAAAGAACGGTGAATAGTAACTCGAGAGTCCCGTTTGTAACCCAAGAATCCCATTTTGTAATG
>CAMWMM010000622.1 GCA_947175285.1 uncultured Lachnospiraceae bacterium | reverse complement strand
TCGATACATACACAGAGATTGCAAAGCGTGTAGGTCTTTCTGAAAAGAATGTGTCCGTCCGGCTTACCCGCATCCGTAAACAAATGAAAGATTATCTGATGGAAAGAGGGGTATTTGTATGAATGCAAAAAAGTTTTCTGAAGCTATGGGTGAAATTGACGGCAAGTATGTTGACAGAGCCATGAACTACCAACCTATAAAAAGAATAAAGAAAAATAATATGAAAAAATTAACAATCAGAATAATGGCAGTCTGTGCAGCTTTAGTTTTAGTGTTTTTTGCTGCAATAAATATATGTGCACCGGTACAGGCCCGGACAATTCCTTTTTTGGGAAGCGCATTTGCGTTTGTTCAGGATAAGTTAGATTTTGCAGGGTTATATTCAAATTATGCATTTGAAATAGGGGATATCGCTGTGGATAATGGAATTACAGTAACGCTGTCGGAAATTTACTGTGATGGAACAAGTTTATATGTAGGATTTGTGGTTGAAAGTGAAAAATCTTTTTCTGAAATATCTCCTGATGATTATGGAATAGGACAATTATATTATGAAGGTACTGCTTATATTTCAGGGGAAGATGGCCGGATGAAATTGAGCGAGTATGGAGTTGCAGGCTTAGAGGGACAATTTTACGATGAATATACATTTGTGGGTATTGAAACATTTTCGCTAGATGATTCGAATTTCCCAAGTGAGTTTGCATTTGAAATGAAGATAAATTCAATTGGAATAAAGTCTGATGGAATGAATGTTAAAACAACTAATGGTAAATGGAAATTTTCAGCATCTGCAAAATCAAATACAGATGACGTAGTGACATATGAGATAAATGAGGAAATGAATGGTCATACAATTGACAGGGTTGTCGTTACTCCTGTTATGATTACCGTTTATACATCTTATCCGGATTTGTATTCCGGAACCACGAGGTATATGGTGAAAGTGTTTAGTGATCGTTCACCTGATGAAAATATTACAAAGCAGGGCAGATATGGTGCAACGGCTGGAATTGATCAAATTCCACGAAATCGTGTAGATAATGTTCTGTATATATATGTAGTTGATAATGATCAGTTGTGTAAAACAGGAGAAGAAAGGGGAGCAAGGGAAGAAATAGAAGAACATGCAATAGTATGGGCAGAAGTAGTTATTGATTAGATTTTTCATGCAGGACGTGAAAAATGTTTACCGCAATGAGTTTGCACCGTCCTGCATGAATGTTACAGTTCATCAAAAATATGACGAAAAATCATACATAGAAAGATATTTTCCCGTATTCCTGCACATTTCCGCAAAAAGCTTGCGCGCATCGGCAAGGCTGCAGCTTACTAACGGGTCATTGGCAAAAGCTGCAAAAATCTTATTTAGGTCTCTGCCTGCAATTCCATCAGAAACAACTTCCTGTTCCCCGCAGATTCTGGCAATCAGAGGATAAATTTCCTGTGGGACAGGGCCTGCAAAGACAGGTGTTAAGCTGCCGGAACAGAAAACGGCGTTAGTCTCTACCACAGCTCCAATTGGAAGATTAGGAATCTGCCCCTGGTTAGGGAGATTTACATTAGTAACTAAGTCGCAAAGACCTAAGAGGGCGCGGATTTGGTTTACGCCTTCTTCTCCGGTGCAGTCAATCTTTACCTGCTCTTCGCCGGTCCGTAGGCGTCTGCTTTTTTCAATGCGTTCTTTGAGATCATTTTTTCTCCATGCAACACTGGTTAAACCAAACTGCATTTCGGCTACCCGCGCGGGATTTTCTAAGTACCATTTCCCTTCACAAAATTCTGCCAGATGGCGGTCGCCGGCAGCGGCAATATAACCGTAACGGAGGAAAAGTTCCATTTTAATCTTTTCAGTGCTGACAAAGCTGTTGTTCATCCAGTTGGAATCCACGGGTTCATCTCCGCTATGATAGCCGTCGCGGTATTTTTTACAAAATTCCCGGTAGTAAGGGAACAGATCCTTGTCCTGCCAGACGGCGCTTGTAAGCCAGGTGAAATGGTTAATGCCTACCGGGTTCACTTTGATTTCGTGGCGGTCTACATCTGTGGCGCCAAAAGTTTCTTCCACCATGCGGGCAAGGAATTTTTGGGTGCCGAAAACTTCATGGCAGCAGCCAAAAGCTTTAATTTCAGGAAAGACACGGTAAAGTGTTTTTACACAGAGAGTCATTGGGTTAGTATAGTTGATTACCCAGGCATCGGGGCAATGAGCCTTAATTGCTTCCGCAATTTCCTCAAACATGGGGAGGGTGCGCATAGCGCGCAGGATACCGCCGGGACCGGAGGTGTCTCCCACCGACTGGTAAATACCATATTTTTCGGGGGTATGTACATCGGATTCCATTTCATCAAAAGTTCCCGGAAGAATGGAAATCACAACAAAATCAGCATCGGATAATGCTTCCGTAAGAGTTGGCACAGCACAATAATCCCAATGGGATTTGGCACCCTCTGCCAAGTTAAATTTGTTGCCGATGGTTTCATTATCTTTTGCGGCCTGAAAATCAATATCATAAAGAGCAACTTGCCCGTTTATGTCACTGCAGGATGCCAAGTCGCTCATAAGCCCCCATGCCCATCCCCGGGAGCCGCCGCCGATATAGGCAATTTTAATGTCATCTACTTTGTTTGGTGAAAATTTCATTTTTGACCTCATTTCTGCACAAAAGGCTTTTTCTTATTATATATCAAAAATTTGATTAAATCATTAATTTTTTAGAAATATATGGTATAATACCTTTTAGGAAGGAAGTGAGTAAATGCAGATTACTATGACAGTTTTTTTGGCTCTTTTGCTGGCAGTTAACGGTATTATGATTTTTCGCCTCCGTGATATGAAGAGAACGGACATCATAAGGC
>CAMWMM010000621.1 GCA_947175285.1 uncultured Lachnospiraceae bacterium | reverse complement strand
CTGTGAATCCAAGGACCCTTCAAAATGCGAAATTTTCATTGTTGAGGGTGATTCTGCGGGCGGCAGCGCAAAAACGGCAAGAAACCGTATGTTTCAGGCGATTTTGCCAATCCGCGGTAAAATTTTGAATGTGGAAAAGGCAAGTATCGACAAAATTCTTGCCAATGCGGAAATTAAAACAATGATTAATGCTTTTGGCTGCGGTTTCTCGGAAGGATACGGAAATGACTTCGATATTTCCAAATTGCGCTATGATAAAATTATTATTATGGCGGATGCGGATGTGGACGGCGAACATATTTCCAACTTGCTGTTAACGCTGTTTTACCGCTTTATGCCGGAACTTATTTTTGAGGGACATGTCTATATTGCGATGCCTCCGCTTTATAAAGCGATGCCGTCTAAAGGAAAAGAAGAGTATTTGTATGATGATAAGGCGTTGGAAAAATACAGAAAACGTCATAAGGGATCTTTTACGCTGCAGCGTTATAAAGGTCTTGGAGAAATGGACGCCGAACAGCTATGGGAAACGACGCTCGATCCGGAGACAAGGCTTCTTAAGTTAGTGGAAATCGAAGATGCGAGAATGGCATCAGAAGTGACGGAAATGCTGATGGGAACAGAAGTGCCGCCGCGTAAGGAATTCATCTACCGCCACGCGCAGGAGGCGGAATTAGATATCTAATTCAAGAATGGAGAATGATATGGACGACAGAATTATAAAAACCGAATATTCGGAGGTCATGCAGAAATCTTTCATTAATTATGCGATGAGCGTTATTATTGCAAGAGCGCTTCCCGATGTGCGGGACGGACTAAAACCTGTACAGCGCCGGACGCTCTATGATATGTATGAACTCGGCATCCGATATGACAGACCATACCGTAAATCGGCGCGTATTGTCGGTGATACGATGGGTAAATATCATCCGCACGGTGACAGCTCCATCTATGACGCACTCGTTGTGATGACGCAGGATTTCAAAAAAGGACTTCCTTTAATTGACGGTCACGGCAACTTCGGCAATATCGAGGGCGACGGCGCCGCAGCAATGCGTTATACGGAGGCAAGGCTTGAAAGAATTACGCAGGAAGCCTTTTTGTCCGATTTGGATAAAGATGTGGTAGACTTTATCCCCAATTTTGATGAGACAGAGAAAGAACCCAGCGTTCTGCCCGTTAAGATACCGAATCTTTTAATAAACGGTTCCGAAGGTATCGCAGTCGGTATGGCAACTAATATTCCGCCGCATAATCTTGGTGAAATTATTAATGCGACAAAAGCTTATATGTTGGATGAGAATATTACGACAAAAGAACTGATGCGCTATGTGAAAGGTCCCGATTTCCCGACAGGCGGTATTGTTATCAATCAGGATGAACTTTTGGAAATTTATGAAACCGGCACAGGAAAGATTAAAATCCGCGGAAAAGTAGAGGTTGAAAAAGCAAAGGGCGGAAAAATCAATTTGGTAATTACGGAAATTCCCTATACCATGATTGGTTCCTATATCGGAAAATTTTTAATGGACGTCGCATCTCTTGCGGAAACAAAGAAAACACAGGATATTGTTGATATTACGAACCAGTCCTCAAAAGAGGGCATCCGTATTGTGATTGAGCTTCGCAAAGACGCCGATGTGGAGAACTTCAAAAACCTGCTTTATAAGAAGACAAAACTGGAAGATACTTTCGGCGTCAATATGCTTGCCATTGCAGACGGCAAACCGGAAACAATGGGCTTAAAGCAGATTATAAAGGCAAACGTAGATTTTCAGTATGAAGTCGCTACCAGAAAATACCGGAATCTGCTTGCCAAAGAGCTGGATAAGAAAGAAATTCAGGAGGGCTTAATCAAAGCCTGCAATGTGATTGATTTGATTATTGAGATTCTTCGCGGTTCCAGAGACAGAAACATGGCAAAAGCCTGTCTTGTTGAGGGAAAAACTGACGGTATCAAGTTTAAGTCCAGAGAATCCAAAATTATGGCGGCGCAGCTTATGTTTTCCGAAAAACAGGCAAATGCTATTCTGGAAATGCGCCTGTATAAGCTGATTGGCTTAGAGCTTGAAGCTCTCATCAACGACCATGAAGAAACAATGGCAAACATCTACCGTTACGAAGATATTCTGGAACGGCGGGACTCCATGGCGCAGGTCATTATCAATGAGTTAGATGAAATAAAAGCCGCTTATTCCAGAAAGCGCAGAACGGAGATTACAAACGCAAGCGAAGCAGTCTATATTGAGAAAAAAGCAGAGGAAATGGACATTATGTTCCTGATGGACCGTTTCGGATATGCCAGAACGATTGATATGCAGACATACGAACGGAATAAAGAGACTGTCCATGCGGAAAACAAATATGTTTTCCAATGTAAAAATACAGGAAAAATATGCCTGTTCACCAATACCGGACAGCTCCATACCATTAAAGCCGCTGATTTGCCGTTAGGAAAGCTCAGAGATAAGGGAATCCCGGTAGACAATATCAGTAATTATGAATCTGCAAGAGAAAACATCATTTTTGTGTCAAGTCAAACGGATTTGAATCTATATCGTGTCATTTTTGCAACAAAACTTGCAATGTTGAAAGTTGTCGACGGCGGAGAGTTTGATGTGACAAAGAGAACCGTAGCGGCTACAAAGCTATTGGATGATGACGAAGTTGTGAGTGTCGTAACCTATACGGAACAACAGAATATTATTCTACAGACAAAAGACGGTTACTTTTTACGGTTCAATGTAGACGAGATTCCGGAGAAGAAAAAAGGAGCAATCGGGGTTAGAGGTATGAAACTTGGAAACGGCGACTGTATAGAAGCTGTTTATTATACTCGCGCTACAGATGATACAGCAATTGAATAC
>CAMWMM010000620.1 GCA_947175285.1 uncultured Lachnospiraceae bacterium | reverse complement strand
TTATCCGTTCGCTCGGTGACAGTAAGACGCCGGTTATTTTCCTGGTAATGGCAGCGCTTTTAAATATTGTGCTTGATTTGATTTGCATTATTGTTTTTCACTGGGGTGTTGCCGGAGCGGCGATTGCAACGGTCGTATCACAGGCAACTGCCGGTATCTGTTGTTTTTTGTTTATGCGTCGAAAATTCAGTGTTCTTCAGATGAGCAAAGAAGATTGGATGAGAGACAGAGATTTTATGGGGAAATTGTGTAGTATGGGTTTACCTATGGGGCTGCAGTATTCCATTACGGCAATCGGCAGCGTTATTTTGCAGAGTGCGGTAAACGGTATCGGTTCTGACGCAGTAGCGACTGTTACGGCGGGCAGCAAACTAAGTATGTTCCTGATGTGTCCTTTTGATGCAATGGGTTCTACGATGGCAACTTATGGCGGGCAGAATGTGGGAGCCGGAAAATTTGACAGAGTCAGCAAGGGGTTAAGAAGCTGTGTATTGTTAGGTGCAATTTATTCAGTGATAGCGCTTGGCGCCGTATTGCTGGTTGGGGATGATATGTTACTGCTTTTCTTGGATAAAAGTGAGACTGCTATCTTAGAGAATGCGAAATGGTATATTACTGCGAATGTTTGTTTCTATTTTCCGCTTGCTCTTGTAAATATTGTACGATTCATGATACAGGGTATGGGTTATAGTAAACTGGCTGTTTTTGCAGGTATGTTTGAAATGATAGCAAGAGGACTGGCAGGATTTGTGCTTGTGCCTATTTTCGGTTTTACGGCGGTGGGATTTGCGAATCCGCTCGCATGGCTGTTTGCGGATGCTTTCCTGATTCCGGCATATATACATGCGAGAAAAGATGTGGAAAGGATAAGACAGATGCATGCCGCCAATCGTGAATAATACAAAGGCATAAGCAGAGAAAACATGGGAGAAAAACAATGGCAGTTACTATTTTTACAATGACACATAAAAAATTTGAGGAGCCGTCTGATACGATTTATATTCCGCTACAGGTGGGAAGAGCCTGCGGTGAGGATTTAGGGTATGCGGGCGATAATACCGGTGATAATATCTCTGCTAAAAATTGCTATTACGGAGAACTGACCGGTGTATATTGGGTCTGGAAAAATGTGCATACGACAGACTATGTTGGTATATGCCATTACAGAAGATATTTTTGCACCGAAGACGGAAGAATTTTAAATGTGGCGGATTATCATAACATTTTAAAAGAATATGATATGATTGTTTCAAAAAAACTGAAATTAAACTTTTCCTATTTTGACGGTTATGCGAGTGATTATAATATTTTTGATTTGATTACGACCGGGGAGGTTATTAAGCAAAAATACCCCGATTATTATGATAATTTTGAACGCCTTGTTCACGGAAACGGAACGTATTTTGCCAATATGATGGTAGCGGATAAGGCGTTGTATGATGAGTATTGCGCATGGCTGTTTTCCATTTTTGACGAAGTGGAAAAGAAGATTGATGCAGACAGTTATGATGATTATCATAAGCGGGTGTTCGGTTTTATTTCGGAGTTTCTTCTGCTTGTATGGGTGGAAACAAAAGGTTTGAAAGTTTATGAATGTAAAATCGGCATGACAACAGAGAAATACGAAACAAAGCAGATGAAAGAAAAACTGGCGGATTTTTTTACGAAAAAAGATATTGCCGGAGCAAAAGCGTACTTTCTGGAATCGCTGGAAAAAAGACCCGATGTGCTGATGGAGGCATCGGACATTACGGGAGAACTGAAAGTGTCCATGCAGGTGGTTGCGGTCTGTGAACTGGAAGAACAGGAACTTGGGCGGAGCGTTATTGACAGAATACAGGATTTTGATGAATTAATGCACTATTTTAGCAGATTGAATGATATCATCAATGCCTGCAGGATGGGAAATCTGCAGGCAGAAGATATCACTTTCCTGAAAGAGGCTCAGGTATCGAAAATTGCGATAGAGGCTTCGGCAAGATTGTTCTGCACGGAAGAGGCGGAGCTTGTGAGGGTGATGGAAAGCTTGAAAGCCTACAGGATTAAAAGGTAAACTGAAAAAGGTGTAAGGTCTGTTAATGTGAGTAAGACTTTACACCTTATATTTGCATCATTTTTAAGCCAGATTCGTTCATCTCTCTCTTGTCATATCCACAAAGCTGACAGAGCCGTCTTTTTCATAGCGGAAAAAGTAAGTGGAAACAGCATCTGTTGTCTGCGTTAAAGAGATTGAGATTGCAATTTCAATAGTATCATCCTCTGCGTTCATATCATACAGGGCAACTGTCAGCCATGGAGTCGGCAGACCGCTCAACTCTTCGTTATATCCCTGCGAGATGTCAATATCATTGATAATAAGATGTGGAAAAAAGTCACCTGTTCCGTCTGCGTTTTCCTCATATGAGGTATAAAATTCAATCGTATCCGCGTTTCCGTCTCCATTGATATCCATTGTATAGGAATCTCCGTCTCCGAGTTCCACAGTCAAATTGCCTGTATAGTGGTAATCTTCTTTTAATCCCATTTCCTCAAGGTCATGATAAGGAATTGTGAATGTGATATCGCCTGAAGAATAAGGACCAAGCATATAGGGGTCGCTGATAAAGACAAGCCCGCTAGAGGAGAGATACCATTTTTCATCAGCATAAAGAGCCGATTCCACTTCCTCCGCCGATGTTTCAGGAAACAGCCTTTCTTGATAGGATTCGTTGTCGGCGAGTGTCAGATTGAAAGCAAGCGTATCGGCATGAAAAGAATCGGGGTCGTCAGCAAGTTCCGAAAAGTCAATCAGTTCACCGGTACGCGGACTGTAATTGATGCCGATGGTTGTGTGGTTGCCATGTGCTCCGCCGGAAAATTCATAATACGTCAC
>CAMWMM010000619.1 GCA_947175285.1 uncultured Lachnospiraceae bacterium | reverse complement strand
ACATGATACGGAATCATTTGGCAGCAGATGATTCCTTTTTTATGCAGTCAGGAAAGGCGGGGAACTATGGCGAAAATAAATGTATCTAATCTGACTTTCTGCTATGAGGGAAGTTTTGACAATATTTTTGAAAATATATCATTTAGCATTGATACGGATTGGAAACTTGGTTTTATCGGGAGAAACGGCAAGGGAAAGACGACTTTCTTAAACCTTTTAATGGGGAAATATGAGTATCAGGGCGGTATTCAGACGTCTGTGGCATTTGATTATTTTCCCTATCAGGTCAGCGAAGAACAGATGAAAAAGAGCATTGCGGAGTTTTTTGATGAGCTTGCACCGAATCTGGAGTCATGGAGAATCCTTATGGAAGTGGAAAAACTGGGGATGGAGGCGGAACTTTTGTACCGTCCGTTCGAGACGCTCAGCCACGGAGAGCGTACCAGAGTCATGCTTGCCATTCTATTTTCCAGAGACAATTACTTTTTGTTAATTGACGAGCCGACGAATCATTTAGACAGAGAATCCAGAGAGATTGTAAAGGAATATCTGCGAAAAAAGCAGGGCTTCTTACTGGTATCGCATGACAGGGATTTGCTGGATGCCTGTGTGGACCATATTCTTATATTGAACAGAGTGTCAATCGAGGTACAAAAGGGGAATTTTTCTTCCTGGTGGGAGAATAAGAAGCGTATGGATGCCTTTCATGAGGCGGAAAATGAAAAACACCGCAAAGAAATCAGTAAGCTGAGAGTGGCAGCAGACAGGGTAGACAGATGGGCGGATAAAAACGAAAAAACAAAAATCGGATATGACCCTGTAAATGAGCATGACCGTTCTAAAGATACAAGGGCTTATATTGGTGCGAAGACAAAGGCGATGCAAAAGCGTGTCAAGCAGATGAGTGTGAGGATTGAAAAAGAAATCGAGGAAAAAGAGGGACTTTTGCAGGACATTGAAAAATCCGTGGATTTAAAGATAATGCCGCTTACTCATCATAAAGACGTCCTCATCAGAGCGCAGAAGTACAGCTTATCTTATGGGGAACGAAATATTCTTCAGGAGTTTGATTTTGAACTTTCTCAGGGAGAACGTGTACTTCTGCGGGGGGCAAACGGCAGCGGCAAGTCCAGTTTTATCAAGGCTGTGTTAAAGGCTGCCGAAGCGGGAACAGATGACACGGCTGCTATGACACAGAGTGGCATTCTTAGTACGGCAAGCGGACTAACAATATCTTATGTAAACCAAAATGCTTCTTATCTGAAAGGAGACTTAAAGAACTTCTGCCTGCGGGAGAATCTGGATGAGAGTCTTTTAAAAGCTATTTTACGCCAGCTTGATTTCGAGCGCGTCCAGTTTGCCAAACGGATGGAGGAATACTCGGAGGGACAGAAGAAAAAAGTGCTCATTGCAGCCAGTCTGCTGCGACAGGCGCATTTGTATATCTGGGATGAACCGCTCAACTATATTGACGTTTTTTCCCGTATGCAGATAGAGGAACTTCTTCTGCGCTATCAGCCCACGATGCTGTTTGTGGAGCATGATGTCCGCTTTCAGGAAATAATTGCAACAAGGGTGGTGGAATTTTGATTTTTCCGGTTGAAATATATGGATATTTCATGTAAAATAATACTAATTGGATAAGCGTATGATACAAAGTGTGAAAGGAAGGATTATGTCATGGATGGTGCAGCAGGATTTTTATTATTAGCAGGTGGTCTCGTAGTTGTTATAATACCCGTAGTGATTTCCGTAGTGTCTGCAGTTGTGTCCGGTATAGCGGCAGCAGTAGATGATGAGGAAGATTAAGTTATGGAAATGAATTCTTTCCAGTATCAGGTAGCGAGTATTGACGGTGATTATGCGAATTTAAAGCGCATTGATATCGAAAGCGATGAGATTAAGCTGGTGGCGCGCGCATTACTGCCGCCCGATATTTCTGAGGGAACAAAGCTGCGCTATGAGTATATGCAGTATGAAGTGATGGATTGAAAACAATAAAGGATGTCTCAATGAAGTCTGGAAAAACGGAATCAAAAATCTCCATATTACTGATTGCTTTGTTCATAGCAGGTTTAATACCCATTTTTTTATTAGGAAGATATGATTATCAATCGGCGGACGATTACGGTTTCAGTGCTTACAGTCATATTGCATGGATGCAGAGTCATTCTGTGATACAGGTGCTGAAGGGAGCCGGAGAGACCGTAATAGAACGCTGGTATGGATGGCAGGGAACATTCTCCAGTATTTTTGTGATGGCGCTGCAGCCGGGAATATGGGGAATGTATAGTCTGGTTCCTTGGATTATGATAGGAGCCATGACGTTTTCCTCGCTTTTTTTCTTTTATGCTGTTTTTAGAAAGTGTATTCAGGTACGCCCTGCCATTTTCTATAGCATATCTATGATTTATCTTATTTTTGCTCTGCAATGTATGATTGATAAAACACAAGGGTTTTTCTGGTTTAACGGAGCTGCCCATTATATGATTCCACACAGTGTGGCGCTGTGCTTATTTGCTTTGCTTATTTTACTGATAACAGAAGAAAAAAAGACGCTTCGGCGTATGATAATTATGTGCTTTCTGGCGGTTTTTACAGGCGGCAGTAATTATATTACAGCGCTTATTTCGTTGATTTTGTTCGTCAGCGCGATTGCGCTGCTGTTTTTTATGAAGAAAAAGCAAAAATGCAGACTGCTTATTCTGCCGTTTCTGTTTTTCCTTACAGCGTTTCTTCTCAATGTATTAGCGCCGGGCAATGCTGTCCGTCAGGCGGAATTGACAGTTCGTCCGGGTGTTATCAAATCCATTTTGTTATCATTTTATTATTGTACGGAGTATATGGTGGATACGTGGTTTAACTGGACATATCTTT
>CAMWMM010000618.1 GCA_947175285.1 uncultured Lachnospiraceae bacterium | reverse complement strand
TTACGGTAAGTTCTCGTTCCCACACCGCATTTGAGCCGGAAGCTTCCACTTCAAAATCAGCAGTAACAATCACCCCGTCATCCGTATCCTCATAATCCCAGCCGGTTATCGATCCGGAGCTAACTCTGCTTGAAGAATCATATCTATTTACCGGAGCATCGGCATAAGACGAAAAATCTAGTTCAACATTCGTAAGAGAATATTGCATATAATTAAGTTCGTCAACACCTATCCATCCATTGTTCTTTTCTGCCATCATTTCCAGATAATCAAACGACAGCCGTGAATTTTGAATGAATTCGGAAATAAATAATTTTTCCCACCACTCGTTGTGCACGGAGTCTTCATCAAAATTATCAAAAGAAAGCGCTAACTCGGTAATTGCAGTTTCTAAATTATCCCCCATGGAAAATTCCGGTGGATACTCATATTCCTTAATCCCAAGCGCTTTATAATCGACAATTTTTTCCGTAATTTCTTCTGTATCTTCAGTTGCGGAATTATCACTTAAATCAACAATCTCTTCTGTTTCTGCAACTGTGGTATTATCATCGAAATTATCATTTGTTGTTTTTTCCTTTTTAAAGAGCACAAGTACTACAATAATCAGAATGAACGCTCCAATTATAATTAAAAAGGCATTTTTCTTCTTTTGTTCCATATGTACCTCCAAATTCAACACAATGACCGCCATTAAAAATTATATCATACAAAAAAGGGTTTCGAAACACTCAAAATGTCTCAAAAACCCTTATCTATTATCAATATTCATAACCTTAAAATTTACTATTCTTTGATTTTATCGATTTCTGTAAGATTGACACCCGCAACAGTAAGTAATGCTTTTAATGTTATATATTCTTCTTTAAGGTCGGCATATGTTTCTGTAGCGTTTTCTTTTCTTGCCAATAACATACGTCTTTGAACTTTTGAAAAATCATCAAGCGCAGCTTTAATTACTTCAATACCTGATGGCATATCATCACCTGCTTTCTATACTATGGCTTGTATTACTATAGTACAATATATCATGTCCACAGTGCAAAGTCTATTCAATTATTAACAGGTTCAATAATTTACAGCCTCGCCTCTATAAAATAAAACAAGACTTCCAAATGCTCAAGATGTCTCAAAAACAATAGAAGGATTGACATAAAAGCTTCTAAATGGTATGATACATAACGAGTTAAGCGGATGTGGCGGAATTGGCAGACGCGCCAGATTTAGGTTCTGGTGTCCACGACGTGCAGGTTCAAGTCCTGTCATCCGCATCAAAGAACAGAAAAAGACGAGCGAAAGGCATTAGGCTGATTGCTCGTCTTTTCTCTTTTATTATAGCTTAAATATCTGTCACTTACTGCCGCTTGGCTTTTCATGTAATTTCATATCTCTACACCGTTTCCCCGATATGACTGATAATCTTCCTGTTAATCCTAATCATAAAGAATATAGTCACCGCTAAAGACATCACCTCCGCAATCGGAAATGCCCACCAGACATTGTTTACATTGCCGGTTAAAGATAACAGATATGCTGCCGGAAGCAGTACTACTAACTGTCTTGCAATCGACACAACCATACTATAAAATGCGCTTCCCAATGCCTGAAACACCGTACCGAAGATAATACAAAATCCTGCAAACAAATAGCTGATACTAATCGTACGAAGTGCGGGCACACCGATTTCTATCATGGTTTCCGAAGCATCAAAAAGCGTCAGGAGCGATTCCGGTATCAGATTGAAAACAGCCAGACCTATCAGCATTATGATGACTGCGTACGTAGTGCCAAGCTTTACCGCTTTGATAAAGCGTTCTTTTTTACCCGCTCCATAATTATATGCCAGAATCGGCACTAAGCCGTTATTCATTCCGAAAATAGGCATAAATACAAAACTCTGAAGTTTATAATAAACGCCGAATACTGCCGCAGCAGTCGTTGAAAATGATATCAGTATCAAATTCATTCCATAGGTCATTAAAGAACCGATTGCCTGCATAATCATAGAGGGGATTCCTATCATATAAATCTGCTTTACGATTTCTCTCTCTATTCTCATTCCTTCGCGGCTGATTTTTACCTCTTCATTTTTCATATGATTAAGGCAAATTGCCAGGATTCCCGCAATTGTCTGCCCGATAACGGTTGCGACTGCCGCTCCTCTTACGCCCATCCGCGGCATTCCTGCAAGTCCGAATATCAGAACCGGATCTAAAATGATATTCACAATCGCGCCTACGCCCTGTGTAATCATCGTATAGAATGTTTTGCCTGTTGCCTGCAGCAGTTTCTCGAAAGTAAACTGCGTAAAAATACCAAAAGAACAGCAGCAGATAACAGTCAGATAGTCAATTCCAAACTGTACAATCTCCGTATCCTGTGTCTGGCTTCTATAGAAAGGCCCTGCCCCGAAAATACCAACCAGTAAAAAGAGAACATAACTGAGCGCCATTAAAATAATACCGTTGCATGCACTTTTATTTACCTTCTCATAATCTTTTTCACCTAAGGAACGGGAAAGCAGCGCATTGATACCGACGCAGGTTCCCGCCGCTACGGCAATCATCAGACTCTGAATCGGAAATGCAAGAGAAACAGCCGTCAGTGCATTTTCATTGATTCTGGAAACAAAAAGGCTGTCCACTACATTATATAATGCCTGTACTAACATCGACATTACCATCGGAAGTGACATTGTAATTAACAGTTGGTTAACGGGCATAACGCCCATTTTATTTTCTTTTGTCTGCTCCATAATTACCTCCTATGATTCAAGTGTGATCCAGCTTCGCTGGTCACACAGCAAAAAAGGGAGTTCAGGATTATCCCGAACTCGCTTTTATGTTTTCCATCTGTTTTAATGAGCCACTGGGGATT
>CAMWMM010000617.1 GCA_947175285.1 uncultured Lachnospiraceae bacterium | reverse complement strand
ATCGGCTGTATTGGTCTTATTAAAGCGATTGACAACTTCGATTGCAGTTTAAATGTGAAATTTTCGACTTATGCCGTGCCGATGATTATCGGTGAAATACGCAGATATTTACGTGATTCAAACAGCATCCGGGTATCGCGTTCCCTAAAGGACACTGCTTATAAAGCCATTTACGCAAAAGAAAATCTGACAAGGAAAAATGCGCAGGAGCCTACCATAAACGAAATAGCTGCTGAAATCGGCATTTCACAAGAAGATATCGTATATGCATTAGATGCCATCCAAAGCCCCATGAGTCTGTACGAACCCATTTATACCGACGGAGGCGACACTCTCTATGTCATGGATCAGATAAGTGACAAAAAGAACAAAGAGGAAATATGGGTAGAACACATTTCTTTAAGCGAGGCAATGAAAAAGCTTTCCGACAGGGAACATGAAATCATTACGCTGCGCTTTTTTGAAGGCAAAACACAGATGGAAGTTGCAGAAAAAATAGGCATCTCCCAAGCACAGGTTTCGCGCTTGGAGAAAAATGCCCTAAAAACAATGCGTAATTATTTGACGGCGTAGGTCAGGTGGTTTCCTCCACCTCATGCAAATTGGCAACATCATAAGACAACGTAATATCCCTCTTGCCATACAGCTTAAAATAATTCTGCACGATTCTGTCCGTGATAATGCGCAGATCGCTCTTTTCCGCACCCAATAAAACGACAAGGAACTGGGAGCTGCTGTAGCGTGTTCCTACGTCCACACCGCGCAGGGATTTTACGATTGCCTGTTCCATGCACTGCATCGCCTGCTCCATCTGGTCGAGCCTGATATCGCTGCCGTCTGCGGAAAAAAGCGTAAACAGAATCAACTGTACCTCCTGCTTGTTACGCTGCGAAAAATGCAGAACAAAATCATAAACCCGCCCAAACTCATCATAATCAATCTGGAACGCGCCCTGATAGGACTCTCTGTGTTCTACCATGTCTACCAGTCTGTTTAAGTCCGCCTTAGACTGTTCCAGCGTTTTAGCCATACTTGTGCTTTGGTAGAACAGATAACTGTCTTTAGAGCCGCTTTGTTTCGCGTGATATAAAGCCTTATCCGCTTTCCTCAACAGTTCGTTAAAATCGCCGCCGTCTATGCCAAAGAGACTGATACCCATAGAAAATGTGATATTCTTTAAAATATCCGCTTCTTTTTTCTTTTCTTTAAAAATAGTTAGAATCTGTTCGGCCTTATCTGCCGCATCTTTTTGTCTGGAAATGCCCTCCACATAATAAAGGAACTCATCTCCGCCCATTCTACAGACAATATCCTGCTCTGACACATCTTTTAACATATCCGCTATCAATTTTAATACATAATCGCCTGCCAAGTGTCCGTATGTCTCATTGACTTGTTTAAAATTATCCAAATCCATCATGATAAAGCAGCCGCTTCCACCGCGCAGGCTTTCCGTAATTTCCTTTTCTCCCTGCTCTCTTCCGAGAAGCCCTGTCAGATAGTCGAGTTTGGAATTCAGTCCCGTTTCCTCTTTTGTTACGCCGTCATATATTTTATCACTGTTAAATACAGGCATAACCGTTTCTTCCTCAGGAATGCTGCGCTGTATCTCTCCCTCTTCCAGAAGTTCCATAAAGCGGTCCACCAGATACGGGTCAAACTGCGTTCCTCTGCCTTTAAGCAGTTCATTCTTTACCACTTCATCCTGTAATTTTCTTCTGTATACCCGGTTGCTTGTCATGGCATCATAAGAATCCACAATACCGATAATTCTTGCAACTTCCGGGATTTCCTCACCTTTTAATCCGTTTGGATACCCTGTTCCGTCGTACTTTTCATGATGGTATTTAGCGCCCACACTGACATTGGGAATCATATTGATGTCCTTTAAAATCTCTCCGCCCATTGTAGCATGATTCTTGATTAGCTCAAATTCAACATTTGTCAGTTTAAAAGGTTTATTGAGCACGGAATCGGGTACTCCTATTTTCCCGATATCATGTAAAAGGGCAATATAATGAATATTCTGTATCTCTTCTTCAGACCAGCCTATCTTACGCGCCAACGCTTCCGAATAACGGGCAACACGCAGAGAATGCCCTTTCGTATAATCATCCTTGGCATCTATCGTGTTTGCAACCGTTGTAATCGCCTGTATCGTCAAAAGTCCCATTTCCCTGGTCTTTTCGTCCAGACGGCGCTGCAAATCCTTTCTATATCCGTCTAACTCGATTGTACGGCGGATGCGGTTTAACATAATTCTGGGTTCAAACGGTTTTGTAATAAAATCATAAGCTCCCATTTCAAAGCATTTTGCCTCTGTCTCGGTCTTTCTGTCAGCGGTCAGAAAAATAACCGGTATCTTGCTCCACTCCTTATGCTCTTTCAATTCTTCCATAATCTCAAAGCCGCCGATAACCGGCATAAAAATATCTAAAAGAATTAAATCCGGCTGGTGTTTTTCCAGATATTTAAAGGCAAGTTTACCGGAATTGACTCCCACTACCTTATACTCTTCCGCCAGAAAATTCTGCGCTGTCACCAGATTCATTCTGTCATCATCTACAATTAAAACTGTCCTTCTTGTTCCCATATTCCCTGCTCCCCGCTGCCGCAGCTTTTAGCCACCTCTTTTGTTATTATACTTTTTTCGGCAATAAAAAGCAATCGAATAAGGAATATCCGATTGCTTTTTTATTTTTATGTATTCTTATGTCTCCCGCAGGATTTCTTTTTTCAGTCTGCGCATGATTTTTTTCTCCAGTCTGGAAATGTAGGACTGTGAAATACCCAAAAGTTCCGCTACTTCTTTCTGCGTCAGTTCTTTTCCATCCGCATTTCCGAGTCCGAAGCGAAGTTTGATAATTGTCTGTTCTCTCTCGGACAGCTTGGAA
>CAMWMM010000616.1 GCA_947175285.1 uncultured Lachnospiraceae bacterium | reverse complement strand
AAGATGACGAGGAGTATGAAACGGAAGAATTAGAAGAAATTGAGGAAGATGACGAAGACGACGAAGAATATTATGAAGAAGATGAAGATGACGAAGACGACGAGGAAGAATATTACGAGGATGATGAAGACGATGACGAGTATTATGAGATAGATGACGAAGACGAAGAAGATGATGACGAGTATTACGAGGATGATGACGAGGACTACGAGGACGATGAAGATGACGAAGAGGGTTTTTTTACCCGCATCGGTTCTTATATTGCAAATATGAGTTCTCTTGACCATGTTGTAGTGGTGTTTGGTTGTTTCATTGTGATGGCGGCAGTTGCGACCGGTCTATTGTATGTAGGTTCAAAGGTGACATCCAAACAAGTAGAAGCATTTGCTGAAATAGGTTCGGAAATGCAGCAGATAGGCGTCATTGGAGAAAGCGGACTGTTAGCTGTTTCTAATGCGGAATCCGCCAGATTGTCACAAATGTTTAATATGCCGGAGACAGCGGAAGAGATACAAGAGGTACAAAATGCATCCATAGATGTGGTGATGAATCTGACGTCTATCCAGTCGGACATCAAAATAAAATTTGTCAATAAAAGTACCAATAAGCTGATAAACAGCATTCCTTTTGAAGTGGAAGTGACTGGAGATAATGGTAAGACTTACAGCTTAAAAGATGAGGATAAAGATGGTATCATTTATCAGACGGGAGTCAATGCCGGCACATATACGGTTAAGGCAGCCGCGCTGACAGGAGAGGAATATGAAAAATATATCATGCCGGCTCCGGGAACAATTACAGTCACCGATACGATTGCTTATAAAAAAGTAGACGTAGCGGATGAAATTAAGACAGAGGCGGAAGTCAATGTAGCGGTAGAAGATACGGCAAAACAGGACACGGTCATTGAATCGACTTTGACAGATACCGTGGAATGGGTGGAATCTACCAAAACAGAGATAGATTCCGACAATAATTACAAAGAAATTAAAAAGTCGGATATTCCGGATCCGTCAACGATTGGCATGAGCACATCTTTTGTAAAACTGGTAAATCCGGGAATCAGCCTTCAGACAGAGGGAGAGGGTGGTGACGGAAATGAAACAACCGAACCGTCGGATCAGGAGAAAGTGGATAGGCTATCCCTTAGTTCTTCGCTGGCAATGACGGAGGGTGACAGCCAGACGCTGTCCATATCCGGTGACTATGTTTCTTCGGCTTCAGTGTCATGGTCAAGCAGCGATGGTTCCGTAGCATCTGTAGACGGCAGCGGGACAAGCGCTGCCGTTAAGGCGCAAGGAGCCGGAAGTGCAGATATTACGGCTATGGTCTCTATAGGAGAGGCTTCTGCGAATTTAAAATGCAGCGTTACGGTAAAGGCAAAAGAAGTGGAACCGACAGTGACAGACAGAGATAAATTAAATGCACTGAACCCTTCTTTAAATAAAACTTCTCTTGCATTGAATAAAGGCGCAAGTGAGGCGCTTACTATTTCCAAAACAGGAGATGAACAATATAAAGTTATATGGAGCAGTGATAATGATTCCGTAGCAAGCGTAGACAGCAACGGCAATGTTACGGCGAAAGGGAATGGAACGGCAAATATTACGGCTGCTGTTTCTATAGGAGAGGCTTCCACGAACTTAAGCTGCAGCGTAACGGTAACTACTACGGATAAAGGGAAATTAGACGAGTTAAAACCGGCTCTGAATACAACCTCTCTTACGCTTTCCAAAGGCGGAAGCGCAGCACTGTCCATTTCTGTGACCGGAAAAGAATCTTATTCCGTGGAATGGAAAAGCAGTGATAAGTCTATTGCCACTGTTGACGGAAACGGCGTTGTAAAGGGTGAGAAGATTGGAGACACTAAAATTACGGCAACAGTAAAGGTAGGGTCTGAGCACGTTGATTTAGTTTGCAATGTCAAAGTAAGCGATGTCAAATACACGGCATTAAAAATAGAGGGCGTCTCGGCTTTACAGGTAGGAAAGACCGGAACTATAAAAGGAACCACAACACCGACAGGCGGTACGGTTACGTGGAAAAGTGATAATGAAAAAGTCGTAAAGATAGACGCAAACGGAACTATGACAGGCGTGTCAGTTGGAACGGCAACGATTACCGGAACATGCGGAGATGCGAAAAATACCTGGAAAGTGACGGTTACAAAGGATGTTTCCGGAGACGACAAAACAAAATTAAAGGATAAAGACGGCAATCAGATTTATGTAAAAAATAAAGACGGAAAGTATGTTGAAGCAACCTATGCGGATTATTATAAAGACCAGAAACTGTATCTGCGAAAAGGCAATGCCTCTTATTCCTATACCGGCTGGCAGACGATTGACGGCAGTACGTATTTCTTTGATAAAAACGGTAATTATGTGACAGGAGACCAGGTTATTCAGGGAGCGAAATATTCGTTCGGCAGCGACGGAAGACTTTCTTCCGGTTCCGGAGTGCTAGGTATTGACGTGTCAAAATGGAACGGTTCGATTGACTGGAATGCAGTGAAAAATTCGGGTATATCCTATGTCATTATCAGATGCGGTTATCGTGGATCTTCTACAGGCGCTTTGATTGAAGACCCCAAGTTTAAGAGTAATATTCAGGGGGCAAAAAATGCAGGCTTAAAAGTCGGCGTATACTTCTTCAGTCAGGCGGTCAATGAAGTGGAGGCGGTAGAGGAAGCTTCCATGGCGCTTAATTTAGTAAGCGGATACGGACTGAATTATCCGATTTTCCTGGATGTGGAATCCAGCGGAGGACGTGGAGATAGAATAGATGCCGGAACAAGAACGGCAGTATGTAAGGCATTCTGCAGTACCATCCAAAATTCAGGATACACGGCAGGCATTTATGCTAATAAAACATGGTTTACATCCTATATCAACAC
>CAMWMM010000615.1 GCA_947175285.1 uncultured Lachnospiraceae bacterium | reverse complement strand
TTGCTAAATTACATGGTATTTTTTTATTCTGGAAAATTTCTTTTAATCCATTCTTTTCCAACATCTGAATCAATTTTTCAACGGAATCCTGTAAAGTATTATTTTTACCAAAAATAGACTGATTCATATATACAAATAAATATCCTATCATTCGAAGCTGCTCTTCATCTGCAAGCTGCTCCAGATATCTGGTATCAATACTATCACGATTAATACTCACTGCATCTTTTCCATTCACCTTGATCTTTGCCCATTCACCGATCCAGTCTTTATTCACACGAGCACACCTGTTAAAGTTTGGCGTCACCACATCTTTCTCAACACTTTTCTTTGAGTGATAACCATGCTTCTGAGCTGTACCCTTTGCATATTCTGTAATATCAAATGTATGATATTCGTCCATCTGTATGATCTTGTCTGCCTTATTAAAATATTCTCCTGAACTCCCCGCAACAAGAATTGTTGACACCCCATATGATTCATACAATTCTCTTACTCTGTCAATATAAGGAGTAATGGGCTCCTTATCTTTTGTCACCACCAGCTGCATCAGCTCGTCCCTGATCATAAAATTCGTTGCACTCGTATCTTCATCGATCAGAAGCACTTTACAGCCTGACTCAACAGCCTCAACGACATTGGCAGCCTGTGATGTACTTCCGCTGGCATTTTGTGTACTAAAATATCTTGTATCCATTTTATTGGGCAGATTATTGATAAACATCGATATATCTGTCTGTGATATGCTTCTGCCGTCCTCTGCCCTGATTTTTACGGAAGAAACATCTGAAAATACATACTCCCTGCCATCACCCGCAATATGGTCATAAACACCCATCTGAAGTGCCTCAAGCAAAGTGGACTTACCATGGTATCCTCCACCTACGATCAATGTGACCCCTTTAGGGATTCCCATACCATATATTGCAGTACCGTCTGGTAAATCCATTCTTATTTTCATTGACTCTGGTGCTCTAAATCTCACTGCATCTTTTAACGGCTCCTCAGATATCCCTGACTTTCTTGGCAGAATCGAATTGTCTGCAATAAAAGCCGTCAGCTCTCTGGTTTTCATTTCATTCCTGATAAAGAACTGGTTCTCTGTCAAACACATCACATCATCTAATTCAGCAACGTCAATATTTTTATACAGGACTGTTTTATTGACTATATCGGGCAATATGTGAAATAATATCCTTTCAAGCTCTCCCGCATTGATTGTTCTTCCATTTGCCGGGAATCCAACCTCTAATCTTATTGTGATCTCACCGTCTTTATCATTAATCTGGCACGCAGTCCGCTCCAGAACTTCCTGTCCACATCTGCTTATGTGCATTAATCCACTTTTCCCAGAACCCCGCTGTTTTGAATTTTTTACTATTTCAGAACCGATTTTCCTCAACAGATAATCCTGAGTCGCTATTCTTTTGTACTTTTTATCATAATACTTTGATGGGATCCCTGCAATCTTTCCACTCACAGATATGCGGATCTGCGATGGTGCTGCAAACGGATCACCCTGAACATGTTCTATATCCAAAACATATTTACTGAACTGATATTCCCCCTTCGTATCCTTGTATGCTGGATATCCTCTGTGGTCTATCCTTTCCAAAATACTCTTTAAATCCCGATCTGATCTCATAATGCCCTTTCCTTTCAACGTTTTCACTTTTCATTGCTCCAACATATTTTTCAATTTACATATTGACCAAACAGTATATTTTTTAGATAATGTTTGTAATTACTTTTTATTATAAACTAAAAACTTCCAAATTTGTAGAGTAATTTTTAGAAAGGTTGTTTAACAAATGAACGAGAAACGAAACAAACGTTTGATGCACATTGTAAAACGTGTCCACGGGCTGATCGAGAATGATGATCTGCAGAAACAACGCCATTCACAGAACCAATTAGGCTCCTTCTTCGAAAATGATAAGAGATTTCATTTTACTTCCGTAAATGTGGATAATATGCATTGTGAGTGGACAGAATATATTTATCCTGGCTTTGTCGAAAATGAATCAAAGATTATATTTTACTGCCATGGAGGCGGATATATGACTGGGAGCTGTCTCTATGCACGTGAGCTAACCACAAAACTTGCAAGGACAAACTTATGTAAAATCTTTTGCTTTGACTACCGTCTTGCCCCGGAATACGGCTACCCTGCTGCTTTGGAAGACGCTCTGTCAGCGTGGAAATACATTCTCTCTTGTGGATATTTTCCTGAAAATATCATCGTTGCTGGGGATTCCGCTGGTGGAAATCTGTGTCTGGCATTGTCACTCATGCTAAGGCAGCTTAAAATGCAGATGCCCAAATGCCTTATTTTGTTTTCCCCCTGGACCGACATGACTTCTTCCGGAAAGAGTTATCATTCCAAGGAATTATTAGATCCTGTCCTTGACAACAACTACATACAAAAAGCCATAAAATGTTATTTACAAGATACACCACCTACTTCCCCTTTTGTATCGCCTGTTTTTGCAGACTTTACAGGGTTTCCTCCTGTCTACATACAAGTAGGAGACAACGAAATCTTGCTAGATGATTCCCAAATGTTGTATAGTCAACTATTAAAATACAATGTCTATGCCCGGCTGGATATTTTTCCCGGTCTTTGGCATGTATTCCAGATGTCCCCTATTAAGGCTTCACGAACCGCAATCAGTAAAGTACATTCTTTCATCAGCGAATTGGACACACTATAACCGTTATTTTTTCATAGCTATTGATGATTTTGACATCATGTTACTTGAATTACTTATTATATTTCTCCTATGTTATGAAAGAATGACTGCTTCTTATGTGAAAACAGTCATTCTTTCATAACATAACCGTTATTTTTATATTGCTTCACAGTGATTTTTTTATTTCCAATCCGTCATTCTTTCATTTCC
>CAMWMM010000614.1 GCA_947175285.1 uncultured Lachnospiraceae bacterium | reverse complement strand
TGCCCATTCTGCGTGTGAAAGCGTCAGAGGAATATCCAAGGTATTTTGAAGAACAACTGCACCGCTGCGGAGTGGAATATTTCGATGCCTGTGTTATATTAGGGACAAGTTAGGAAAACCCAGCAAAATCAAGGGGTTGCGCTAACTTGTCCCCTTATTTTTGAACGGAATCACCGCATTTCTGGTCTCTGTCTTGGAGACCATACATATATTGCTGGCCAGCGATATGAAAGTCTGATAGTGATTTACCATCCTCTGGAGATGGATTTGAAGTTTTACTGCAAAGATTTGTGGTTAATATGTTTGGTAGCCAGTTAAGCGGTGATTCAGCGTAAAAAATTAATTTACGACTTTGTAGGAATTGTTCTCATAAATTTCTCTTTTTTCATGTCTGTTTTTGAGCGATAATCTATTTTTCCCTACTGCAATGTGAAAAGACATCATGCGTGTTGTTTTCATGGAGGAAATAATGTAAATCTAAGAGGTGATATTGGGTTTGAGTTCAACCTGATAATTGATAAGAAAAATAAAATTTCTAAAATACAAAATTGAATAATAATACAAAGTTAACAAAATATTCAAATTATATTAAAATTTCAAAATGGAAGGAGAAGGATGACGATGACTAAAATAAATCAGATACTATTGTAAAATATTGATACTCTACGGCAGGAACGAGGACTCAATAAAATGGGAGACTTCGAGGCTAATATAGTGGGCGTTAGTGCGAGGTATTTTTCGAGATTAAAAAACACGCCGGAGGTTTTTCCGTCTATTGATGTGTTATCAAAGTTGGCAGAATTGTTTGGAGTTAGTATAGACGTATTGATTAATATTGACATAAGAGCAATGGGGAAGAACAGCCGATTGATACAGAATTTCATAGATAAGCTGAAAACTGATACGATTCAAGGTAAAATAAACTGGATAGAAGAGCGTACGATATTTACTTTGCATAAGATACCGATGGAACGTAAGATTCAGTGTCCATACGATGTGTTTATAAATTCCAATCCAGCCATAGCGAAGTATGATGAAGAGCAGGAAGTTATTTTGCAGCCTTTGGTGTTTGAGGGGACGGCTCCTACAGGTGATTCGTTCAAGTCGGTGGGGTACGAAATATCTCTCAGAAAAAGAAAAAATAATCACAAACAGAAAATCGCAGTAATTTGCTACAGCGATATGGTACCGGAAATTATTAGTGCATCGATTTTTGAATTAGTGCAGTATATTGGACGTAACTTGCAGGATATACCTATCGAAGATGAGACGATTGAAGCAATTCAAGGTTTTATGAAGGAGAACAAATATGGGCATATATAGATTGGTATTGTATCGTCTGCCTCTCTTATAAAAGGCAATAAAGGTTCAATATTCTTAATTTTAATCATGTGAAGCAATTAGAGATTAAATAACAGTATGTTATAGAAAGAAGGGAATGAAGATATATGGAATTTAATAATTATTGGCCAGTTTATAAAAATTTAGAAGAAGAAACGCTTGAATTAACAAAATATATTCATTTTACTGATGATTAGCTTTCAGTGTATTCGATGCATATTGCGGATCTATTAGTAAGGTGTGCTATGGAAATAGAGGCTTTGTCAAAAGAGCTATACTGGATAAATTGTGGAACGAAAGTTTATGATGATTCAGGTGTGGAACGAAAGTTATATTTTGATACAGATTGTTTAGATTATTTGAATAGTATTTGGGATTTATCTGAAAAACAGGTTTTGGTATCATCTCCTCGTTTTAATTTTGAAAGGGATGAAAATAAGATATTGAAACCCATGCATAAAGCGCATAAGAGAAGCGGGGCAAAATGGAATAAAGCATATCAGGCAGTAAAGCATGATAGGAAAAATTGTCTAAAAGATGGCAGCATAAAGCATTTGTTGTCTGCTATGGCAGCACTGTTTATGCTTAATATTTATTACATTGATGAAACTTTTGATTATGGAACAATTATGAATCAAAATAAGTTATTTGATAATCGATTAGGATCTGAACTATTTGCCGCATCTATTACGGACGCATCTATAAATACTAGCCTTGGAATGGGGTTGACGGATTCTGCTATAAGTAATGAAACAAAAGAAAAAATAAAGTCATCTATGTGTATAATTAAATACACATCTGCTTCATGGAAAAAGATTAATGATACTCTAGGTGAAGATAATGAAAGACTAAGAAAGGCATTAGTAGAATCAGTGAGTTTAAATGACTATATTAATCAAAACCCTGATAAAATATCAGAAATTAAATCTGAGCATATATTGTCCTTGGTGATAAAGTTTTTGGGACAAGATTATATTGGACAACACAATTCGTTTTACAATTTTGGAATGGCATTTAATAATGCACAGAGAGAGGTTGTAATAAATAAAGGGCAAATCATTTATGGATAAAATAGCGTTTATAACATTATATAATGTACGTCTATGACAAGTCATCTTGTGCAAACAGCTACTTTTGGATTATTGGATGCACTATGATATGAGTTACTTATTTAGAGAGATATATATGTCCACAGTTGGGAGCATTAACTCTGGCACCCAAGGGTGTCTTAGTTTCCGGTGGATAAAGTTGCAGAAATCTCAGAAAGCCCGTAAATACGGCATTCTTGGCACTACATAGGTCTGAAAGATACATTATTTTCTTGTGTTTTTAGGGACGTTTTTACATTTGAGAGTGTGCGAACTTTTGTTCTGGGGTTCTTTTGCCGAAAAGTATAGGGGGTTCGCCAAATAGTGTATGGTTTTGCTAAATATGGTCGTGTGGCAGGAAATTCATTATTCTTCTTCATTATGTGATGCATTTGTATATCGTTGTTCCATATCATCCGTCAGGCGGCGGATACGTTCCTTGATTTTTTGGATGTTCTTTGGCATATCCTCTAAGGGCATATTATCATGCACTGCGGTAG
>CAMWMM010000613.1 GCA_947175285.1 uncultured Lachnospiraceae bacterium | reverse complement strand
CACTTCGATATCGAACTCATCCTCCAGTTCTCCAAGCATACTCATGAAGTCAAAGGAAGTAAATCCCAAATCTTCCATAAAACGGGATTCCGGCGTAATATTCTCCGGTTTCACTTCTACATAATTACAAATCATACTTACCAGTTTTTCATACATAACAAATGCCCTCTTTTCTTATATTTTTATACCAGTTTAATAATATCCCCAATCGGCATATCCGGATTCTCCGTGCCCTTGAACATGATTTTACAAAGATAATAATACAGGTATTCCAACTGTTTTCTGGATACTGCTTTCACCTGATGCTCAAAGCTGAAATCCAGTCCGTTATCATCCGGTCTGTGCGTAACGGTCAGATACATGCCCTGTGTCGTCGCCCCGTTGGGATACCATTTCGTTTTATACTTGATGCCGCCGAGTTTGTCTAACTCTTTATCCCGCAAAGAAAGGGGCTGATACGTCAGTGACATCGGCTCGTACGTCTGTCCCGGCTGTAAATTATAATATTTACTGCGGTAGCCAAAGTATGCCGGCGGCTCAAAGTTCGCATGCCTGAACAATTCGTTTTGCTTATTCCGAATCTCATAAACTCCTTCTAAGAATGTCTTATCTTCCGAAATAATGGTTCTAAACGGGAAAGAATGAACTCTCGTACCGCCGGACTTTTTCTCCATCAAAGTTGCCCGTCTTGCAATGGCGGTATTGATAGAAACATCATCATTGCCGTTCTCTTTCTGGAAATAAGTCCTAAGTCCCATCATAAGTAAATGGGTAAGCGATACATGATACTTTTCACAGAAATCTATTAACCGTTTCGTCGGTTCTTCTTCCAAATGGAAAACGTCAAGATCCGCATCCACGGAATCGGATACATTAATCGCCGCACGCAGATTGGGATTGCCCATACGCTTCCTCTCTGCTTCTAATTTCCCCGGACCGTCTATACCGTTATAAATCGGTTCCGAACTTTCTATCAGCTTATGGAAATATTCTTCATCCCTCGCTCTTGCCTTGCTGCCTGCTTCATAAGCCAAGTCTTTCTGAAGCTGCTCGATATAGGAAGCCATATCCGAAGGATATGCGATTCCCTCATAATTAGCGCTGCTGTACAACTCGATAACATCCTTTAAAAAGCAGACTAATGACTGGGCGTCCATAGTAATGTGATCCGCCAGAAAGTAAACGCCGTTGAAACCATCCGGCATTTTTATCATAACAATACGGTTTAAAGGCGCGTCCTGATGCTCAAACGGAACCTCAGTCCATTTTCTCATGATAGTTTCCGCTTCTTCCACCGTCTTGTCCGAAAAATCTACAAATTCAATATTCCGTTCTTCCTTGTCCACCACATACTGATACCACGTACCGTCTTTATCCTGTGCCAGACGCAGACGCATAGCCTCACAGCGCTCGTACGCCTTATATATAGCCTTTTTCAGCTCATCCCAATTAAGTTCCACCTCAATCGTCAGACTTGTTCCGATATTGACGACCTGCTTTTTAGGGCAAGCGTCCAGATAGAAGAAATGGAACTTCTGCGCTATTGTCAGCGGATATACAGGATATCCTTTTCTTGTTCGCATCATAGTAACACCCCTTTTCGTATAGTTTTATTTTTGGTTCTATAACCCAATTTCCGCAGTAAATTCAGTTAACGCATTCTCATACGCTTCCGTATCCTTATAATAACTCTCTGCGTGAGCCGCACCCTCCACAATCAGTTTCTTTTTGGGTGCGCTGCAGTTCTCATATATCTCTTCACACATACTGCACGGCACAAAAGTGTCCGCACTTCCGTGAATCATCAGAATCGGCACTGTGGCGTTACGCACTTCTCTTGCCGCATTACATTCATCCATGCCGTATCCTGCCTTCTTCTGGTTTACATAATCTGCAATCTGCATCACCGGAAATGCCGGCAGATGATACATGGAATGTAATACGTGGGTAAAGACCTCCTTAGGTGAGGTAAAGCCGCAGTCAGATACGATTCCTTTCACCTGTTCAGGCAATTCCAGTCCGCTTGCCATCAGTACGGTTGCGCCTCCCATGGAAGTTCCGTGCAGCATAATCTTAACATCTTCGCCGCATTCTTCTATCACCCATGTAATCCATTTCAGTGCATCCTGCCTGTCCAGACAACCGAATCCAATATATTTTCCTTCGCTCTGTCCGTGCGCTCTGGCATCTATTAACAAGAGTCCATAACCGCGATTTAAATAATAATTGGAAAGCGCGCCGTAATCTTTCATGCCCTCACTGGTATATCCGTGAAAACAGATGACCATCTTTTTCGCACCATTATTCGGAATATAGGTAGCATGTAAACGCAGACCATCCTCGGAACGGCAGTAAACATCCTGTCTGGGCAGTGAAAGCATATATTCCTTTCTCTCCTGAATAAAAGGCATATGCTGGTTCCAGTCAGTTCCTGCCATCTTCATCGTACGCTCTACCTTGGCATTATTCCGCATCATGGTTCTACGGTAAAAATAAGCAGTCTCCGCTATCTGCCCCATAACAAGCGCGCCTACTACCGCAACAGCTCCTTTTGTTATCTTTTTCATACTATTTTTCACACTTTCTATTACTTATTTTTTCTTTTTATGTTTCTTCTTTTTGCTCTCAATCAAATCTTTCAATTTAAGCGCCTTGTCAATATTGCCTTCCACTTTCAGCTTCTGTAAGGTAACTGCCATGATCGGGTCCTGTTCTCCCGATGCGATTTTCATTAATGTGTCTGCTTTTGCAGTAAACATGGCATCCCTGTCGAAATATTCATAAGGTTCCACATACAGCTTGCCCTCTTTTACTTCTACATAAAAAATACCGCCTGCTTCCCCCTCAATGTTAAACTGATACGCTAAATGCTCCGTTACATCACTGACATCCGCCTCCATAAACATAGCCTTTACTGCGGCAAAAAATT
>CAMWMM010000612.1 GCA_947175285.1 uncultured Lachnospiraceae bacterium | reverse complement strand
AAACTGAATGGATACACATGAATTTCAATATATCTGCCGGTAAATAACGTCGCTAAGTCCGCACTCAATAAAAAGGCATTCGAACCTGTTATATATATATCGTATTTTCCCTTGACATGTAAGCTGTTAATTGCCAATTCAAATTGAGGGCATAACTGGACTTCATCCACAAACACATAATTCTGCTTATGATTCTCATATCTGTCTTCAATATATTTGTGTAAAGCATGATATTCCTTAATTTCCTCATACTCTAAATCCATAAAATCAACAAAAATGATATTGACATCTTTATAATTGTTTTTCAAGTATTCGATATATGTCTGCATTAAATTTGACTTACCGGAACGGCGAATTCCCGTAATGATTTTGATATCCGGTGTGTCCTTCAATGCCTTCATTCTGTCCAGATACTGCTCTCTCTCAATCAGCTTCATAATATCTTCACTTTCCCATCTTCCTCCCATACCCGGTAACTACTGCCGCCACTAACACCACCAACATGCAAATGGAATAGTAGTTCACAAACGGTATCGATGCAGGTGCAACTGCAAATCCCTCTCCGAACTGAGCGGACTGCTGTGCCGGAATGACACAGTGTACCGTCCAAGGCGCCAGAAAGCAGAAGACGCAGCCTGTACAATCCATTAAGTTCGCACGGCGATAGCGGTCTACGCCTGCTTTTTTTCCAATCTCATTTATCAAATCCCCAAGCGCAACGATTGCTACTGAAATAACATCCGTTACCATACTCAGGATGCCTACAGACAGTATAATTGAAGTCTCCGTGCTGCGCTCGTTTTTTGCAAAGCGGGACAGAAACGTGCCCACGCTCTCAAAAAGACCGCTGCATTCCAGTACGCCAAGGAGTGCAAATACCGCAATCAGCATTGCTACCGTACCTGCCGTCCCCGTAATGGCTTCTATGATTGCCCCTGACACGGAAAATCCGCCGGGAAATGAAACAAGAGCATCCACCGTATAAATGCCGGAAAGCAGCCCTGCCGCAATACCCGCCAGAATCCCCCAAGACAAAGCGGTTATCAAATGCTTTCTCATCAGACACAGCGTAATAATAACCACCGGCACAACTAACATTACCAGACTGACCGGATTTGCCGTGCCGCCTGCCGCCTCGATTGCCGCATTACCGTCTGTAGTTTTGGAAAACAGCAGAAACAAAATCAGCGCTCCCGCAGCCGCCGGAAGACTGTATCGCATTCTTGTTTTCACGACAGTCCCCAAATCCGCATGCTGTGTTGCCGACGAGGCAATCGTGGTATCCGAAATAGGTCCTAAGTTATCACCGAATGCGGCTCCCGACACGATTGCTCCAATCATAAATTCCGGCGCTGCCCCTGCCATCACGCCCACAGGGAATAAAATCGGAATCACAACAAAATATGTCCCTACCGAAGTTCCCGTTGCAAATGCCAAAAGACAGGTTATGAGAAAAGTCGCCGCCACGAAGAGTTTTCCTGTAAAACCTGCTGCCACCACATATACCGCAATCGTCTGTACTGCTCCGCTCGCTGAAATCAGCTTACCTGAAATTGCTGCCAATATCACCGCCATCACAATCGTGCCGAACATCGGCTTGCTCAATCCATATACTAACGCTTCTCCGTATGCCTTTTCATCCTTTGCAAAAATAACTCCTGTTATCAGTGCTGCAAAAAAAGCCAGGACATACCCGTTTACATTGGACTGGCTGACCGCTGCCCATAGAATCATTGCCGCCGCAGCAATGAGCGGCGCCATTTTTCCAATATTCCCAAAATGAAATTCTATCCTTTTTGTTTTCTGTTCCATTTTCAAATCCTCCGATCATCCTTTTTTCGGAGCAACTGGGAAGTATCCAATGTCTGTTCCGACTGCTTCGTCTTTTTTGGTTTCCTCGGTTCTTTCCTCTTTTTCTCCGAATCCTTCAAAGAATCTTTGCCTGCTATTTCTTCTGTCATATTTTCCACTGTCTTTTCGCGCTCCCTGCTCCTTCCATAAAGCCTTCCCTGCGCAATCTTCGGCACAAACTGGAACCGCCGCATTGCCACATCCGCAACAAACAGGCAGACAGCAAGAAGAATCAGCCAGTTTGTCAGGGAATAGCTCTCTCTTGCCCCTGTGGAAATTCGGGTAAAGACAGTGTCCTGTTCTGTAATCAGGCGGCCATACTGCTCCACAAACTTCAAATAAGAATCCGTACTGACATCAAATTTATACTCATCCGAAAATTGTACTGCAGCGGCTGTTGTCAGATAACTTTTCATCTCCCCATCCTCGCTGCGGCGTATATTAAAATGATATAATCCGGTCTGAGGCGTAGCAAGCTGTGCCGTATATTTCCCCGGCGCTGTGGCATGAAGCTTCTCTTCCGTGGATTCTCCCTGCGGATTTATCATAGTCACCAGAATCTCTGTGCTGTTTCCGTAATCATCCGTCTGATAAGTGATTTCCGTCCGTTCACCTGCCGTCATCACATCCACTCTGTCTTCACCCATGTCAACGTTTCCGGTAGCATAATCTACGATTCGCTTCCACATCTGAACATAGTCATCTTCTCCTGAAAAAGCACCGCTCCACTCCCCGGTAATATCACTGTTCCAGGCTGCCGTCCTGCCCAGTCCGTATTGCCATACCGTAAGTATCGGATTATCTTTATCGTCAGATACGATAACCGGAATAGATGCTGTCTTAGGGGTTGCCGCAATGTAGCCATAAAGCACGGGCCAGCCGTCTGTAAAAAGATTATTTGTCAGTTCATGGTTTTTTTGTACTTTTAACGAAAAAACACCGTTTTGGATAAAACTGTCACTCCCCAGAAAAACTTCTCTGGCAAAGATTTTGGGTATGTCGCTGACCAAATCCGAGTAATAATATCTGCCGCCGCACTCATCTGCTAACCGTTCAAGAAGCTGTGTATCGGAATCTCTTCCCACTGCTA
>CAMWMM010000611.1 GCA_947175285.1 uncultured Lachnospiraceae bacterium | reverse complement strand
TTGTAGATGTCAAAGCAGCCAGCCTCATTGTCCGGCACAATCCTGTAATTCTCGGTTTCGTATGTTTCATAGGCAGGCTTACCCTGAATTTATGTATATAAAAAATGACTATAATTGCTCCCAATTCCTGAAACTGCCATAACTTTATTCTTGTGATAGTTTTACAATATGAATTGCAATAAGTTAGGCAGACCGCAGGGATAAAGGTCAATGCCCTCCGTGGAATAGGGCGTATATTTTATACCTGTATATCCAATGAACTGCCCGAAGACGTTTTTCTCACAAGAGAGCCGCCTGACTTCACGAGCGAATTGTCAATGGACTCCCTGGTAATTCCGTCCAGTGCCCCGGACGGAATCGGTTTGCCCGGTTTCCATTTCGGGTCAACAGCTTTCACTGCATCGACGAATGCCTGCGTATATGCCCGTTCGTATTGGCTTAATGTATGCCCGGCTGCCAATCTGTCATTTTTTGTTATTTGGGGATACATCTTACGGTATACATCACTCCGCCTTGTCGTATCCCCGTTTGCAACACCGTTTTCCTGCAAAAACTCTTTCTTTGTAAGCTCAAACATATCGTCCTTAATGCTGTCTGGTATGGAAATAATCCTGTTCTTGCTTGCAATGTTCTTGTCAGTTACCGTAAGGCCAGATACTCCAAATGCCTGATTGATATGGTCTCCATCCTCATCATAGTATTGCATCCGGTTTTTAATTCCCTGAACGGTAAAATAACCACCGCCACGGCTAGCAGTCATCATGCTTTTCACAACTGTCTGGTACTGCTTGCTGTTTGTATCAATTCCCGCCGCTTTTAACTGCGACTGCACGGAGGGGCTTGACAGGTCTGACATCTTAACCATATTCCCTCCTGATGCTACATTCTTTGCAATGTTTGACACTCCAAACATCTGCTCAAATAAATAGCTGTAATCCATATTCACCCGCTCTTCCAGCAGGATTTCACGCAAGATATCATCCATGCACTCCTGCAGGGTCTGTTCCAGGTCATCTTTTAAGAGAAACCGGCTCGCCCTTACCTTGTACCCGTCCAGCGCATAGTTCACATAGGCAGTAACCAGCACGATATGCACTTTCGGACAGACCGCCTTTATCTGCCTTGCCACCTCCAGACCATCCATGCCGTCCATATTGATGTCAAGGAAAACGATGCCGCATTCCCGTATATAATCCATATCCCCGCACAGGCCTTTCCCGGAATTATATTCCTTTATTTCAAAATCCTGCCCGTAAGCTTCCAGCAGCGTCCTAAGTGCGCCGCGGTCATCCTCCCTGTCATCGCAGATTGCTATCTTCATCACACGAACCTCCTATTGTATATAATATCGGTCTAGGGGGTATCTTACCAAATCCCATTGCACCAAACTCCCATTTTTGGCACCAAACGACTATAAAGCCATGTTTGCACATCTCTTTTCAAGCAATTTCCGTTATCAAACTATCTAGTCTGCCAACAACATTCAGACTGCCACCACAGTACAGACAACGCCCTGTTTACAACAAAAGATTGACAAGACAAGGTATTTAGTTGAGGTACATTTTTCTGCTACCAATAAAAAGCAGGCAACCGAAAACAAGAAATAAGCCGCCAGCACCACTCTATTCTGAACCGAAGAAACCAAAGACCAAAAGGCAAGAATTGTGGAAATGTGCATAACAGGCTATGGAATTCCCTTCATATATTTATCCATTTTTAAGTGCAAAGTAGTTATTTCATTTTGGGGAATGAAGTGCTATACTAAAGCCATTGATAAATTAGGATTGATGAGGTGATCAAAATGTGTATTATATTGAAAAATACTCCCACAAAATATAAAAAAATGATGGAAGAGCTTGTCCCGCCATTGTTTAAACTATTAAAGGAACTTAATTCGCTTGAAGAAGAAATTTTTGTTCGTGACTGTGCAATGAACAAGGAAAAGCCCACACTGAAAATTCCTTTTAACCAGGTTCATCCGAAATGGAAAGAACTGACGAGTGAATACAGAACACGCTTTGAAGTTATTATTGATGGGAGAGTCAGTGAAAAACTCATGTCACGCGGATACGCAAATAGCTTCGGACATCCAAGTAAGTATTTTTATTTGAACAGTGGGGCGTTTTCTGCAGAGTTTACTATGCGAAAGGAAGATGTAGCAAATGTCATTACACACTATAATAGATCTATTGATATGAAGGACAAATTTGTGCTTCGGTTAATTGATGACATATGGCTGATTGATGAAAAATACTACGGCTTTGAAGATGAGAAAACATGGCATTTGGATAGTATTTAAAAGGAAGCTGATAAGAAAGCAGTAAGTCTGAGAAAGAATTGCTGTTTTTTGTGTGCTATTTTCCCAAAATCCCGCCCAAGCAAGCCGAAGGATTATGGCAGAATCCAACACAGGGAAATCCGCTACTTTCCTAGAGCAAGATTCTACCACGTTCCAATGTGCTAAAATATATGACTTAATTTAGAATCTATCTTTTTCTTTAACATTATGTCATCACATGAAAAGACAAGCAGTAAGCTATTATAGATATTAACTCTCAATGCATAATGCTCGTTATAGCTAAAATAGTGAAGATCATCACCAAACCACGTTTCCTTTTCATGAAGATTTAAGGACTTTACAAGCCACCTCACAAGTTCCATCTTTTCTTCTACTGTTCCACCACAAATCGAACATGGAAATGAATGTTTTTTCAATATCGCATCACAAGAATTGACAGATGTTCCAACTGACGACTTGTGCTTAAATTTTTCCTGATACATGTCAAACGCTTTCTGAAATATGTATTTCTCAAAGCTCCCTGCAAAGTAGTGATTTTCTCTGTCTGTCACTACAGGGTTATCCTCTGATCTGCTGACTCTCAAGTAACAATTTGCGTCTGTCCAGTGGTAAGAAAACAAAAGCAGCCCGCGTTGCAGATCATCTCC
>CAMWMM010000610.1 GCA_947175285.1 uncultured Lachnospiraceae bacterium | reverse complement strand
ATTTTTCCACCAAGGGGATAGTGCGCCCAAAATTCAGGTTATGGATTCACACTTATTCATATTTTTTCTCTCTTTCTATGTGCTTTTATTTTATAAAACTTTATATTTCTGCTGGTTGGCGCTGTTTTTTCCATCTGGAACGATTTTTTTGGAACCTTCGGTTTTGGCATAGTTTAAAAATAGAGTACCCAAAGTTAATCGTTCATTTCTTGGGAATTTATTCCACCTAATTCCGGGAAAAAGATCTTTAATAACAAAAGAATCTCCAGATTCTAATTGATCTAATGTATTAACAGCTTCTTTTAATAGTTGATTAGCACTTATATTCATGAGAACCTCCTTGTGTTAAATAGTATAGTGTCCGGGCAGAGCAGGATTTTTTTTGATTTCTCCGTGTGTTAGGGCATGATGAATATATACTGCCGCCTGCTTATCAGAAAGATTATAAAAAACAATAGCAACATTAATCAGCTCTCTCCCTGAAGGAGAATATTTGGCATTTTGAATGTAAGAATGATACAATTTTATAATTTTCATAAAAGATAGCCCTCCATAATAAAATTGTTGACATGTTTGTTGATAAGCTTATTATAGAGTAATAAGTTATGGATGTCAAGATATAATATAAAATTTCTAATTTGAAAGTTAAGCAGTTAAACGCGGATTTGCAAAATTAAAAGGACTGTGAGCAGCAGTCCTTTTTTGGTATGACGGGCATGCCCGTGTTCTGTGGTGAAAGTCCACTTAGGCGTAGCTACCAACGAACTTTATAGCGACTCCCAAGGTTTGCATCGTGAGGTGTGGGCGAGAAGAAGGGATAGCGAAATCGTAGCCCTACGGACAGAAATCCGATAACAAGGCGTTTATGGTGGGTAAGTTAGCCAAAGATAACGAAGCCCCAAAGGTAGCCGTAACCCATAGGCGTAAATTGGGAGGGTAGACGAGGAAAGAATACGGACTTATCCCGTGAGGTCTCGCGGACGTAGGTATTGGTTGAATCATCCCGCCTGCGGTTGAAAACGATTTATCGCGAGAAGTCAGCAGAAGCCATAGTAGGCGTAAGCCGAAGGGCTAAACAATGTAACCGTGCGAACGAATGTATGCACCTGTGTATATCTGACAGCGGATGTAGGCGAAACGTATATGAACTGAAAACGCATAACATATGATGAATCACAGTGAGCGGAAAGGAGCGAAGCACACAAAGTATGTCATGGAGCGGCATGCTTTGAAGTTATGTTGAACCGCCGTATGCCGAACGGCATGTACTGGTGGTGTGAGAGGGGAGATTTAATCTCCCCTACTCGATTGAAATTTACAGTGATTAGAATATATTATAACACAGAGAGTGCTATACTTGGGATTTGTTCTGGATTACAGGTATAAAAGGGAAAAACATCTGATGGTTCTATATTTAGTGTTTTGTGTACATGCAGTGAATTTTTTTCGGCCTGCGGGACAACAATGTTTTTTAAATTTTACATTTTCAAATCTAGAGGTTCACATTCCTGTTTTTTCATGTTACAATACAATAAAGGAAATAAATATGTTATGTAAGAATCAGAAGTTTAGATAAGGGGAGGAAAAGAATGCATGTCTTTTTAGGAGTAGAGAATTTTGCAAAAATCGAAAGCGCCAGAGTATGTATGGATGGTTATTCTCTTCTGGTGGGACCGAATAACAGCGGAAAAACATTCTTAATGCAGTTGATACAAGGAGTAAACGAAAAAATTATAAGCCTGATAGATAAAACGGTTTTGCAAATTTTGGGACTGGATGGAGACAGATTTTCTAGAATGATAGAGAATGATGGAGAAAAATGTATAAGGTATATCATTTCGCAGGTTAATATTTCACAGTTTACAGAATATTTAAATGAAAAATTAGATGCAGAGAAAGAGCACATTGTAAAAGAAATATTTGGAAAAGAGATTCCAATTAGAAAATTGTATATTGAGATTTTGTTAGAGGTAGAAGAAAGTTATGAAATCACTATATTTGATGATATAAAAAGAATGGAAAAGGCGATAAAGCCCTTTTGGACAGAGCAAATAAATATCCCATATTTATCTCCACAAGATATAATAGCAAGCACTCTAATGAAGTATGATACAGAAAAGCCGAATGGACAATTATTATGGACTTCTATTTCACAGTTGAAATCTAAAATAAACGCAGTAATATCTAATTTGAGAGAGATTTTTGAATATCAAAGTCTGTTTCTCCCTGCCTCACGTACAGGACTTATGCTGCTATATCGTGATTTTTTTGCTAATAAAGCAGATAGCGTAATGTCATATGAAATGAGAAAAAAACAGTTCATAGAAGATAAAAATATTTATGGTAATCTGACACAGCCAATTTATCAGTTTTTGAGAGTTTTACAGACATATACAGAGAGCGACGATAGAAAAAAAGAATATAAAGATGAAATTGATTTTTTTGAAAAACAATTGATAGAGGGGCATATCAGTGCGGAAAAGCAAAATGGTTTTGTTTTTGATTCTGCAATAGACAATATGAGTGTACCTATGTATATGGCCTCGTCCATGATTAATGAAATTGCCCCCATTGTATTGGCTTTGATGGACAAAAAGTCATACGGGCGTCTTATTATCGATGAAATTGAAGCCAGCCTGCATCCAAAAAAACAGTTAGAACTGGTGAGATTTTTAAATCGGTTAAGCAATAAAGGAATAAAGCTAATTCTAAGTACACACAGTGATACATTTGCATCAAAAATGAATAATTTATATGTATTATCGGAATACGTCATTCAAAATAGAGATTATGAGATTATCAATAAAATGGGGTTACAAAAAGAAGACTTAATGGATACTAAAAATTTGTTTGTATATGAATTTATAAATCAACCTAATGGGCAGAGTATTGTCAAAAACATAACCGGAGATAAAACAACTGGTTATCAGTTTTATTTGTTCACTGCTTCTGCT
>CAMWMM010000609.1 GCA_947175285.1 uncultured Lachnospiraceae bacterium | reverse complement strand
CCGGTATTCTCTGCTGCGTGGCAAGAAACGCTTTCACGGACATTTTCTTTGCATCCGCCTGATAAAGATTTCTGAAATAGTCATAGGTAAATTTTTCCGTTAAGGGATCCGGTTTCGTACTGGATGAAACATAATAACCATCGTCACATTCTCCCTTAGGAAACATATAGATTTCGCCATACATCTGAATGGATACAAATACAGCGGTTTCATCATCGAAATAGATTGCAAGCTGGTGCTTTTTAGGAAACTTCTTTTTATCCTCATAATATTTCGGATATGCACCGTCTGCCAATACAATCATGCCGTCCTCCGTATCTATTTCTACCATACCGCCATGATGCACCGCTCCTGTAACCATCTGCCCTTCTAAATCGTCGCTGTAGTTTTCGGAATGTTTCTTAACAAAAGCAAACTTATGCGGCGTGTGCAAAATTTCAATTTCACTGATAATTTTTCCTTTCAATGTCTGCTCAATCTGTTTTGCAATCATAATGCTTTCCGGTAATTCTAACATAGCATATCCTCCATTTCATAAAATGAACTCCATCCAACGCATCCCTTACAGCAGCGGTGACACAACTTTCATCAAATATCCCGTCAATTTTACCGTCCACTTTTCTTTCCGCACCGTCTCCATTGTAACCTGTCTGCATTTCGCAAGTGTTGCCTGATAGTCTTTTTCAATTTCAGGAACACAATCCGTATCGTACATATAAGTAGCACATTCAAAGTGATGATACAGACTGCGGTAATCCAGATTAATCGTTCCAACAACCGCTTCCCTTGTGTCGCTGACACACACTTTTGCATGGACAAATCCCGGTGTATATTCATAAATTTTCACGCCGGATTTTAACAGCGACGCATAATGCGTCTTTGCTAACGCATAAGGAATTGCTTTATCGGGAATGCCCGGCAGTATCAGTACTACCTCTATGCCTCTTTCCGCTGCAAATTTTAACGCCGCCTCCAGTTCCTCATCCAGAATCAGATAGGGCGTCATGATATGCACATATTTCAGGGCGCGGTTTAAAATATCCATATATACCCTTTCACCCAGCTTATCATCGTCCAGAGGGCAATCTCCGTAAGGAATCACATAGCCTTTTGCTCTCTCTGCCGGAAATGCCGGATAGGAAAGAATACGAGCCGATTCCTCTTCTTTTTCAGTAATAGACCACATCTGCAGAAACATCAGGGTAAAACTTTTGACCGCCTCGCCTTTTATCATGACGGCAGTATCTTTCCAATGTCCGAACTTTACTTTCTGATTGATATATTCATCCGCCAGATTTACGCCGCCATTGAACGCAGTATGTCCGTCAATCACAAGAATTTTTCTATGGTCCCTGTAATTATAATGTGTGGAGACAAACGGCGTTACATGGGCAAATACTTTGCATTTAATCCCCAATGCTTTCAAACGCTTCGGATAGTCATACGGCAGCAATGCAAACTCGCAGGTTCCATCGTACATAATGCGTACGTCCACGCCTTCCGCTGCTTTCTTTGCAAGTATCTCCAGTATTCTGCCCCACATGAGCCCCTCATCGACAATAAAATATTCCATAAAAATGAAATGCTTCGCTTCTTCAAGCTGCTTAAGCATCTCCTCAAATTTCTTTTCTCCAAGCGGAAAATAGGTGACGGATGTCTTATCATATACCGGATGGCAGCCGCTTCTCTGCATATAGTGTGCCAAAGCTGCTACGCCGGGATTCTCTTTGGAGAGCCTGTCCATAACCTCCTCTGACTGAGGTATGCGCTCTTTTGTATCTGCAATAATATCATTAACACGTTTTTTCAAAGCGCGGTGTCCGATATTGCTCTGTGTATATAAAAATAAAAGCAGACCAAACACGGGCAAAAGCATAATCACAATCAGCCATGTTACTTTAGCTGTAGAATTGATTCTGCTGTTTAAAAGATAAATTACCATGACAACACTGAACAATATCGTACCGCCATATACATGGGGTAAAAGGCCCTCAAACCAATAAAAGATACTAAAAAGGAAAAAGAACTGTATAAGGAGCAAAAGCAGCATCAGTCCAAAACGGCTGAATATGGCATGAACAATACCCTTCTGCCCCCTTTTCAACAAGTTAAGTCCTTTGTCCTTATAATCTTGTGTCTGCATGAACTGTTCTCCTTTACATTCCTTTTTCTACTGTGTTATAATGCTTTTCAACACAAGCCGCTAGGCTTGAGTAACGTTGGCTGAAAGCCTACGTTTATTATACAATAAATTCGCGAAAAGGAAAAATACAAATGATTACATTTGGCAGCGATACGGAAAAAATAGAATTTTTAAGAAAATACAGACTTCTGTCGGAAACTTCCTCGGACTTATCGGGGTTTTATTATTACAAACCAGAAGAGGACACACCGATTTCCTGTGAAGTGAAAGGATATGACTGTGCGTTTGAAACATGGGCGGCGATTACCATTCAGGCAGATAATGAACTGCTTACGATACATTCCGATTATCTTCTGGATATGAAAAAAAGAGGCCGCACATTCCATAAAGCTCCCACACCCAGAGTTCCCAGACAGGCACGTAATACTACTGCCGCCCCTTATGTGGTTTTAGACTTGGAAACTACCGGATTAAACTATAAACAGGATGAAATCATAGAAATTGCTGCTATCAAATGCACCGGAGAGGAAATTATTTCTTTC
This sequence comes from uncultured Lachnospiraceae bacterium, assembly GCA_947175285.1. The sequence continues at coordinate 269 of CAMWMM010000609.1, read as the reverse complement.
AGTGAACTGGTGAAACCAAAGTCAAGCGTGCCGGCAAACATAACCAAGCTCACAGGTATCACAGATGAAATGCTGCAGGATGCCGCTTCTATCGAAAGCGTTCTTCCCAAATTTTTAGACTTTATCGGCGCCTGCAAACTTGTGGGTCATAATATAAAAACATTTGACATTCTTTTTCTCAATCAGGCATGCCAGAAGTTAGGACTTCCTAACGTTAAAAACCGTATCGCCGATACGCTGCCGCTTGCAAGAAAAACACTGTCCGGGCT
>CAMWMM010000608.1 GCA_947175285.1 uncultured Lachnospiraceae bacterium | reverse complement strand
ATATTTTACATATTTACGAATATTATGTAAGAGAAACCGCAATTTCATTTGAATACGATGTTCCAACACTGGATGATATGAAGGCAAGGATATCGAAAACTTTGCAGAAATACCCCTATTTTGTTGCCGAACACCATCACAAAATCATAGGTTATGCCTACGCAGGTCCATTTGTCGGGCGCGCCGCCTATAACTGGTCTGCTGAATTAACCATTTACATTACCGCAGCCGAAAAAAATAACGGCGCCGGACGAAAGCTGTATGAAGCGTTGGAAAACGCTCTTAGGAAAATGGGTATTACCAATCTCTATGCCTGTATAGGTTGCCCGGATGTTGAAGATGAGTACCTGAATTTTAACAGTGCAAATTTTCATGAACATATGGGATATACAAAATGCGGAAAATTTCACAAGTGCGGATATAAATTCGGGCGTTGGTATCATATGATTTGGATGGAGAAAATTATTGGGGAACATGGAGAAAAAGAAATTTTATGATTTTCTTGTATAATACGCAAAAACGGAATATACTATGAGTAAGAAAATAAGAATTTCTCACTTTCTTATATAAGATAAGGAGATGATAGTATGTTGGCTGAACTACGTCAAAAAGCACAAGTTACAATTCCAAAAGAAATCATCGTTAAACTCGGACTTTCAGAGGGTGACAAACTGGAAATTTTTGAAAAAGATGGAGCCATCTGCATTATGCCGGTAGCTGTCTATCCCAAAAAGTATTTAAATGAGCTTAAAACAGAGATTTGTGATATCAAAGCCAAAATTGCTTCCGGAGAGCAACCTGTTTTTGACAGCGTGGATGCCCTGTTTGATAGACTGGAGGATGAATAATGGCATATGAACTAACCTTTACGCCGCGTTTTCAAAAGCATTTTAAAGGACTATCTCAACAAGAGAAAAAACAGCTAAAAAATAAACTGGAACTTCTAGCAGAAAACCCATCTCATCCATCCCTGCGGACGAAACGTATTCAAGGCACAACCGACCTCTTTGAATGCAGCATCAATATGGATATTCGCATTATCTGGTACTATGAGGGCAGTAAAATGATTATTCTTCTTGATATTGGGCATCATGACATCTTAAAGCAATTTTAAACCATCTGCCAAATCCTCCTTTTCTCCATCTTGAAAATCTCCGCATTTTCCTTTATAATTTAATATAGACTTGTATTCCTATCAAAATATTATATGAAGCAAAGGAGAATTCATTATGAGATTAGTTACCCGTTCCGATTTTGACGGTCTGGCGTGTGGTGCCCTGTTAAAAGAAATCGGTTTGATTGACAGTTGGAAATTTGCCCATCCCAAGGATTTGCAGGATGGACTTGTAGAAATTACGGAAAATGATGTACTTGCCAACGTACCTTTTGTAGAGGGATGCGGTCTGTGGTTCGACCATCATTCCAGCGAACATGAGCGTAACCAGTTAGCAGGCAAATATAAAGGAGAAAGCCGTATCACGCCTTCCTGCGCACGTATCATTTATGATTATTACGGCGGAAAAGAACGCTTCTCCCATTTTGACGATATGATGGTTGCTGTTGATAAAGTCGATTCCGGTAACTTAACGATTGATGAAATCCAGAATCCGACCGGATGGATTTTAGTAGGTTTCCTGATGGATCCCAGAACCGGACTTGGAAGATGGAGAAATTTCACTATCCCTAACTATCGGTTAATGGAAGAATTGATGGAATGCTGCCGTACCATGAATACGGATGAAATTCTTGCTCTGCCGGATGTTAAAGAACGTATTGATGTTTATCATGAGCAGGATGCTAAATTCAAAGAAATGGTACGGGCACATACCCGTGTGGAAAAAGATGTTATCATTTCAGACCTGCGCGGCGTTGACCCGATTTATTCAGGCAACCGCTTCCTTATCTACAGCATGTATCCCGAACAGAACATTTCCGTCTGGATTGTAAACGGAAAAGGCGGACTTGGCTGTTCCGCTGCAGTCGGCTACAGTGTTTTGAACAGAACCTCTAATGTCAATGTCGGAAGCCTGATGCTTAAATACGGCGGCGGCGGTCACAGGGCGGTCGGAACCTGCCAGTTCACCGACGATGTAATGGACGAGCAGCTTCCGAAGCTGATTGATGAAATCGTGAATTATAAGGGTGAATAAACCATACATATAAAGGAGAACATCGTAAAGCGGTGTTCTCCTTTTAAAATTCTTCTAATATATGCAATCCTCTATTCTCACCGGATGCTAACATTTTAATCATTACCTCAAAATTATCACCCAAATTTATAAGACAATCATCGTATCCTGCATAATAAAATCCTTTTTCAGACAGAAATAAAGTCATATCTTCTTTGTCTAAATCGCCGATTATTAGCAAATCATCTTGTAAGAACTTGTTATATTCTTCTACTACATCCATTATTATTTCTCTTTGCGCTATCATTGGATTTAATCGAAGAATCATATCTTCTTTCCAAATAGGATGACTATAATGAATTTCTAAGTATGCATATTTTTCCATAAATGCCTCTTGACCAGCGTTATAATGATATCCACACTCTTTATACATTTGTAGTATATCCGCAATATCTACTTTTCTTCCTTCAAAATATCCTGCCTGTTTTAAAAGATAATTTATTTTTTTCATACTTTTCCCTGTCAGGTCCTCTTAAATAACAAAACATCCTTAGGATTACAAATAGTCTTTTAAAATCTGCCCTACTTTTTTCACTTCTCCATCTAACTTTTCATTTAGTTGTATCATTACTTCACGAGGTTCTACACATATGACAAAATCAGTAAAAAAATAGGATTGAAATATCCTTTTGTAACTGTCAGCAAGATATTGCATTTTTTCATTATCATCTTCATCTGAATCAATACAATTTATCTGTCCCATAAGCATCTGCAATATTCCACCGCAATACACACCATGCTTTTGCACCAGCTTTCCTATTTCTATATATGATGT
>CAMWMM010000607.1 GCA_947175285.1 uncultured Lachnospiraceae bacterium | reverse complement strand
GCATTTTGCAAGCCTTCAATACACCATTTTACCTCATCTGCTGTCAGCTCTTTTTCTTCATAAGCTGCCATCAGTATACCGATTGTTCCCATAATCTTAAGTCCCATCTGAGACGATACCGACCTTCCTTTTGCTTCATCCATCAGCAGTACATCGGCATTTAACTCATCCGCCAAGACAATGGCCTCACTCTCCCCTTGATCCAACCCAGTTGCCCTTTTTAGTATGCTGGCAGATCCCGAATTTTGAACAGCTTTAACTATGATAAACTGCTTGCTGCTAATCTGATCAGCTTCAAGCTTAAACCGTTCGTTCGCAGTTAACTCCTCAAATACCGCCTGCGGTATCAGAACCTGTCCGAATAGTTTTTCAAGCAAATCTATGCAATCTATTTTAAGAAGCGATATTAACGGTGTTGTATCTGATACAACAATCATTCCGCCGCCTCCTTCTTTTTCAATTGTCTGAAAGTCGCCAGTTCTGAATCCAATTCGTCCATTGTCATATCCAAATATGAGTACCCCAATTTATCATAAATATCAATCAACTCAGATTTTCTGATTCCCAAAATTTCCGCCGCACCGCCATGCGAAATTGTTTGATTTAATATATATGGATACAACAAAAGCGCATTTCTGGTAAGCTCTGTTTCAGCGCTCATATGGTTCAAATATTTTGACATTCCTACCGGCACATTTATTGTTACAGATTCAGTCATTACCATAACGTCACATCCTCCCTATAACTTTTTCATGCTCGTCCATGTTCGGGGTTTTCTTAATCCGCTCGCCTGTTTTATTTTTTCTACTCGCTATCACTATAATGAAAGCCAACCTAACGAATACACATTCTGCTCCGCTTTCTGTTAAGTATAGGATTTCCTTTTGTAAAATAAAAATACAAATAATACGGATAATGGCAGATAACTATATATACTATCTGCCATTTAAAATGCTCTATGCAAAAAGACGATCACTCGAACTCAATCGTCCCCGGCGGCTTAGAAGTGCAATCATACATTACCCGATTAACCCCTTTTACCTCATTCACAATCCGGTTCGCAACTTTCGACAACACTTCCCACGGAATCTCCGCACAATCCGCTGTCATGAAGTCCGTTGTACAGACTGCCCGGAGAGCAACTGCGTAGTCATAAGTTCTCTCATCTCCCATGACACCAACGGAACGCATATTGGTAAGCGCTGCAAAATACTGCCCAAGCGTCTTATCAATACCCGCCTTGGCAATCTCTTCACGGTAAATGTAATCCGCATCTTGGACGATATGCACTTTTTCCGCTGTGACTTCTCCAATGATACGAATGCCAAGCCCCGGTCCCGGGAACGGCTGGCGGTATACCAGATATTCAGGAATGCCAAGCTCCAGACCGGCTTTTCTCACTTCATCTTTAAAAAGCATCCTAAGCGGTTCAATAATTTCTTTAAAATCAACACAATCAGGCAGACCGCCTACGTTGTGATGAGACTTGATGGTTGCGCTTTTTCCAAGTCCGCTCTCTATCACATCGGGATATATTGTGCCCTGCACCAAGAAATCCACAGCGCCGATTTTTTGAGCTTCCTCTTCAAAAACACGTATAAACTCTTCACCAATGATTTTACGTTTCTGCTCCGGCTCGGTAATACCGCTCAATTTTTTATAAAATCTTTCCTGCGCATTGACACGGATAAAGTTTAAATCGTATGGACCGTCCGGACCGAATACGGATTCCACTTCATCTCCTTCATTTTTACGAAGCAGACCATGGTCTACAAAAACGCAGGTCAATTGTTTGCCGACTGCCTTAGCAAGAAGCACTGCTGCCACAGAAGAATCCACGCCACCGGAAAGCGCACACAGAACTTTACCGCTGCCCACTTTTTCCCGGATTGCCTGAATGGTTGTCTCTACGAAAGAATCCATTTTCCAGTCACCACTGCATCCGCAGATATTCATTACAAAATTACGCAGCATTTTCATGCCCTCTACCGTATGCATAACTTCCGGGTGAAATTGCACTGCGTATAATTTTTTCTCCGGGCATTCCATTGCAGCAACCGGACAAACAGGCGTATGCGCTGTAATCTGAAATTCCTCCGGTGCCTTTTCAATATAGTCGGTATGGCTCATCCAACAGATTGTCGTATCGGATACCCCTCGGAAAAGAGCTGCCTTTTGATTGATTTCAACTTCTGTTTTTCCATACTCGCTGACAGGCGCGGTCGCCACTTTACCGCCAAGCAGATGCGCCATCAACTGTGAGCCATAGCAAATGCCCAAAATCGGAATCCCAAGTTCAAATATTTCTTTCTCACAAACAGCAGCACCCTCGCCGTATACGCTGTTTGGTCCTCCTGTGAAAATAATGCCTTTCGGCTGCATCTGTCTGATTTTTTCAAGACTGATATGATATGGATGGACTTCACAATAGACATTACATTCCCTGACTCTTCTTGCAATCAGTTGATTATACTGCCCGCCAAAGTCCAGCACAATAACCATTTCCTTTTCCATGGCTCCTCCCTCTTCTGTCATAATAGTTTCCCGTTGTTTTATGGTTCCTTTATAGTATCTATTATAAGGATAACGGAAAACGTTGTCAAAACATATTATATCAGTCTTTACTTATCAGCTCTTTTGGTTGAAATTACTGCGCATGTCTGTGCAGGTATTTTTCTCTGGTTGCAAGTCCGCCGCGAATATGGCGTTCAGACTTATTAATATCAAGCACTTTTCTTGCCTCTGATGCTAAAGTAGGATTTATCTGAGATAATCGGTCTGTTACGTCTTTATGTACCGTACTTTTGCTAATCCCGAACTGCCTTGCGGTCTGTCTGACGGTAGCATTGTTCTCAATAATATAATTAGCAATATTGATTGCTCTTTCCTCAATATAATCTTTCAAAAAAATCCCCTCAGAAATACTTTTTTACATTGTATGAAGTATTCTGGGGGGTTATGACT
>CAMWMM010000606.1 GCA_947175285.1 uncultured Lachnospiraceae bacterium | reverse complement strand
TTATCAGGTAACGGACAAGTGTATGGGATGTGTGGCGCATCCATGCAGGGAAGTATGTCCGCGAGACGCGATTTCCATGAAAAACGGTAAATCGGTTATCGATCAGGAAAAGTGTATTAAATGCGGAAAATGTAAAGCCATCTGTCCTTATGATGCCATTTCCCATCAGGTAAGGCCTTGTGCCGGTGCCTGCGGGGTGGGTGCAATTAAAAATGACGAAAAAGGCAGAGCGGTGATAGATAACGAAATCTGTGTTTCCTGTGGACAATGTATGGTAAACTGTCCTTTCGGTGCGATTGCGGATAAGTCGCAGATTTTTCAGTTAATTCGTGCGCTTCAGTCAGGGCAGATGATTATAGCACAGGTAGCGCCTGCTTTTGCGGGGCAGTTCGGACCGGATGTGACGCCGGATATGCTGAAGACCGCGTTAAAAGAACTTGGATTTTATGATGTTTACGAGACGGCGATTGGCGCGGATATTGGCGCTATGACGGAAGCGGAGCATTATGTGAAAGAAGTGGCAACGGGAAAACAGCCGTTTAGCTTAACATCATGCTGTCCGTCATGGTCGGTGCTTGCAAAGAAGTTCTTTCCGGAGACGATTGATAAGATATCCAATGCGCTGACGCCTATGGTAGCAACCGCACGGGTAATAAAGAAAGAGCATCCCGAAGCAAAAGTTGTTTTTATCGGACCATGTGCATCGAAAAAGTTGGAAGCGTCCAGACGGACAATCCGTTCGGATGTAGATTTTGTAATTACCTTTGAAGAACTTGCCGGAATGTTTGAGGCAAAAGGCATTCTGTTAAAAGAAATACAGGCATTAGACGAACTTAAAGGAGCGACCGGGGCAGGGCGCGGTTACGGCGTCGCAGGCGGCGTTGCCAGTGCGATTGAAGAATGTATCAGAGAATATTATCCCGATGTGGAGGTCAATATCGAGCATGCAGAGAGCCTTTCGGAATGCAGAAAGATGCTTATGCTTGCCAAAGCGGGCAAAAAGAACGGCTGTCTGATTGAGGGTATGGCTTGTCCGGGAGGATGCGTTGCCGGAGCAGGAACCAATATTGCAATAACGCAGGCTGCAAAAGCGGTAGGTAACTTTAAGGCATCTGCAAAACAGCGGATTCCGGACAAAAAATCGAGTGCCAGCGCACTCGATTCGGAGAATGCTTTGCATTCTCCCTGAAATAATTTACACTACGGCATTACTTTAATGATTAACATAAAGGAGTAAAACAGTATGGCACAGAAAATCAGAACCAGATATGCACCGAGTCCGACAGGACGTATGCATGTAGGAAATTTAAGAACGGCATTGTACGCCTATTTGATTGCAAAGCATGAGGATGGCGACTTTATTTTAAGAATCGAAGATACTGACCAGGAGCGGTATGTAGAAGGTGCGGTGGAAATTATTTACCGTACGCTTGAAAAGACCGGGTTAGTGCATGACGAGGGTCCTGATAAAGATAAAGGTGTGGGACCTTATGTGCAGAGCGAAAGACAGGCAAAAGGGCTTTATTTGGAGTATGCCAAAAAGCTGATTGATAAAGGGGAAGCTTATTATTGTTTCTGCGATAAGGACAGGCTTGCTACGCTTACCACGCAGGTTGCCGGCAAGGAAATCAACGTTTATGATAAGCACTGCCTGCATTTGTCAAAAGAAGAGGTAGAGGCAAATTTAAAAGCAGGAAAACCGTATGTTATCAGGCAAAACAATCCGACAACAGGAACAACGGTATTCCATGATGATATTTACGGGGATATTTCCGTAGACAATGCAGAGTTGGATGATATGATACTGATTAAGTCCGATGGATTTCCGACTTATAATTTTGCCAATGTGGTAGACGACCATTTAATGGGTATTACCCATGTTGTCAGAGGAAATGAATATCTTTCTTCCTCTCCGAAGTATAACCGTCTGTATGAAGCATTCGGGTGGGAAGTGCCGAAATATGTCCATTGTCCGTTAATTACGGACGAGGAACATCAGAAACTGTCAAAGCGCTGCGGGCATTCCTCTTATGAGGACTTGATAGAACAGGGATTTTTATCGGAAGCAGTCGTGAATTTTGTTGCGCTTCTCGGCTGGTCTCCTGACGGTACGGAGGAAATTTTTACACTGGAAGAACTTGTGAAGAAGTTTGATTATCTTCATATTTCCAAGTCTCCCGCAGTTTTTGATTATACGAAACTGAAATGGATGAACGGGGAATATATGAAAGCTATGGATTTTGATAAGTTTTATCAGATGGCAGAACCATATTTACGGGAAGCCGTTCATAGAGAGGTTGACCTTAAGAAAATTGCGGAAATGGTAAAAACAAGAATTGAAATTTTCCCGGATATCAAGGAACTGGTGGATTTTATTGACGAATTACCGGAATATGATACGGAAATGTACGCACATAAAAAGATGAAGACGACAAAAGAGTCTTCCTTAGAAGTGCTGACAGAGCTTCTTCCCATTTTGGAAGCGCAGGATGATTACAGTAATGATGCGCTGTATCAGACATTAACAGACTATGTAGCGAAAAAGGAGTGCAAAAACGGCTATGTCATGTGGCCGGTTCGGACAGCAGTGTCCGGAAAGCAGATGACGCCAGCAGGCGCTACGGAAATCATGGAAGTGTTAGGGAAAGAAGAATCACTTCTCAGAATCAGAAAGGGGATTGAAAAGTTACAGAATGCCTGAATTTACTAAAAATCCCATACAACAAAAAGCAATTCAGTTTGCTGCCGGAACCATGCAGGTACTTGCGGGACCCGGCAGCGGCAAAACTTTCGTCATTACACAGCGTATCCGCTATTTAATAGAACATTACCATGTGGAGCCATCCTCAATTTTAGTGATTACGTTTACAAAAGCCGCCGCCGTGGAAATGCAGCAGCGTTTTGACAAATTGATGAAAAATACAAGTCCTCCCGTACAATTCGGTACCTTTCATGCAATCTTTTATCATATCTTAAGACA
>CAMWMM010000605.1 GCA_947175285.1 uncultured Lachnospiraceae bacterium | reverse complement strand
ATGATGGTGAATTAATATTTAAATCCATCTCATGTCCTCCTTTTACCATCCTCCATTATTCAAAGGTGGATATTCCTTATACTTGTCAAGCCGCCTGTGATTCCGGTGTTACTTCATATGGAAGATTGACATTTTTCAATTTGGACACTGCTTCTAATATATCTTCAGCTTCGGCTTTTAATATACATATGTCTCCCTTTTCAAGTATTTTCTTAGCAGCAATATAATTAACTCAGTTCTCGCATAGCATTTGGTGATTTCCCCGCTCGTCTACATAGATTTCTACACTAAGTTTTGATATTCCCTTCTACTGTCCACAACAGCATAAACGAGAACAAGTTTCTTTTCTTCATCAACCTTATAAAAAACCATGTGCTTTTCAACAATCAGTACAAAATATCCCTGCTTTCGCAGAATGGAATATCTCGGTTTCACTCCAACATATGGAAAATCTGCTAAATTCATAATCGCTTTCTCTAATTTATCCAAATATCCAAGCGCTATATCAACACTGCCTGAATCCTCTGCAATGTAAAAAATGATATCTCTTAACTGTTCTTCCGCCTTATCAGTTCTTATAATACTGTATTTCATCCATTTTTCCTCGCCATAAGCACGGCGCGGATATCATCGAATGTTTTCTGCATCGGTGCAACCCGCCCTTCTCTCATGTCATCCTCTGCTTCTGCAAGATTCCTCAAAAGCTCCAGTTCGGACTTCATCTGGTAATAATCCTGTAGTCCAAGAACAGCCGTATCACCTCTGCCATTTACTGTAATGATTACGGGCGTTCTTTCTTCCCTGCACTGTTTTGAAATTTCATTATAATGATTTCTTAAATCCGCTGACGGTCTGATAATCGCATCCATTATAATACACCTCCATATATATTATAGACAAATTATATCATAATATTCATATGATTTCCAACTCTTTTTCACTTATACCTTTTTCAACTAATCTATCCTTCACCCACTTTACCTGCTCTTGCGTTCCGGTATAGACTTCATTTCCTTTGTGAACATTTTCAATATGATATTCATTATTCAATATCTTTTTTAGGAGAAAATTAATCTTGGTAACAGAACCTTTTGCAATAATGCCCCATTCCCCATCTCTTTTGATAATTTCCTGTTCAACATCATAAGGAATATCAAAAATACCATACCCGTCCATCTCAATAGTTTCTCCGCAATATTCACAATGGGAAGACATGTACCATGAGTATTTTCCGTCCCTAATACGATCTCCTACATTAACACTTCTGTTCTTACCACATTTGCACTTTTCCATTGGCATCTCAAAAACTCCGTCTCGGCATTGTATTTACAGCATTAACAGGTCATCTTTCGGTTTTGAAGTATACAGCACCCACTCATTACATGTTTCACAAAAAAATCCATCACGAACGCAATCGGGTGAAATATCCACCGTTTTACTTATCGTATCGCTGCCGCAAGTAGGACATATACTGATAAAAGGAGTACCAAATCTCGCAAATGGCAGCTCCGGAACAACCTTATAATGAATGTCCGGTGTAAACTCATCTAACAGGTGCATATTAAGATAAACATCCTTAATATCCCCTTCAAAGATTACACTATCCTTCGTTTTACATTTCTCTAAAGTTTCATTAAAACTAAAATTTCCCATTTTCTTTAATATTTCTAAAAATTTAATTCTTTTATGATAGTCTGTTAAGCAGAATGTATCATTTAGTATGATTTTATAAGCAGTATCATCCATCTTATCACCCACAAGCGCCCAATCCAATTTGTGTCCGCATTTTGGGCAATAATTAACGCTATCCCTCTCTTCAAAAGACTGCTTTCTTTCAATCAGCGCATCCTTACAACGGGGACACATTTCATAAACGTGCATAATCGTCATCTTTCCACCGCATTCCGGACAATAATTGACACTTTCCAGATCCTCAGGCGGCTGTTTTCTCTCAACCGGCTCATCCATACAACGAATACATACTTCATAAATGCGTTTCATCCTAAATACCTGCTTCCTTAATCCTAAAATTCTTCTCTCAATTCATCTAATTCAAAAACAATTTTCAATCCATGTTTTTCTGCGTGGCTTTTCATTTCGGCTTTTTGGCTCTCATCTAAGTATAACATATCAAATTGCCATTTTTTACTATTTCTGGCAATATCGAGCAATTCCTGATTTGACATAGAATTTCTCTGCAAAAAAGCTTTTTTAAGTTCTTTCACTTGGACAACCAACGGTGGCCCCTCCAACCATTCGATACTTACTTTATATCTTTTTACAGGGAAATCATCAGGTAAAGACGGCTGACCGACAATATTTATAGGAGCGCACTTGTTCACTAAATCTTCAAATGAGTTATAAACAGGAACCCCTCGCTGCAGCATTCGATTAATAATTTCATTTGCAAGTTTTTCATTCTCAATAAGGAGCATTTCATTTGCAGAACAATTCATAATCGAGTATCCTAATGCACCCTTTACTAAAACATAATCATAATTTTCATTTGTCCACAAATACGCATATTGATTAATATCCATATTATTCTCCTGTCCTAACGGCTAGAGTTCCATTTCTCTTTTAAGCGTCTCCAGCAAATAAAGACATGCCTCACTTTCTTCATCGAAGCGATATATCTTTCCCTGATTTCCCCGCTCGTCTACATAGAAAACTTCCCAATAATATACTAGCTTTCTTTTTAGCTCTTTTACGTTCATCTTATTTCCACCCTGCTTTATAAAAAATCTTCATAAATGCGCAGCATTTCTTCATTCATCCAGCTTTTTGAATACTGTAACGCATCGTTCTCCCCGATTCCTGCCCCTCTCAGTTCAAATAATGTACTGGCTCCTTTACTTAAATAAACTCTTGGCAGATTATGTAATGAAAATAATAAATTACAAATTTTTCATCTTCAATTCATCGACTGGCATATTACGATAAGCCCTTCTTAAAACATTATCGCATTGAAATTCTTCGAATAT
>CAMWMM010000604.1 GCA_947175285.1 uncultured Lachnospiraceae bacterium | reverse complement strand
GCAAAAAACTGGGTGGATGTGTCTAAACTCAATATTGTATCACAGTATTCGGATTCTCAGGAAATCTATGAAAAGATTATCAGTTATATTTTTGAAAGACTGGATACAAATTCTGATTTTGAGAAAAAAATTTACCGGTATATGATTAATAATGACGAACTGACCGGAAGACAGATTTGTTCGCTTTTATTAGAGCAGAATATTGTGAGTGTGGAACAGGATGAGCTGGATAAATTTGAAAGAGGCATCATATCCCCTTATAACTTTATGAGGAACCGGATACAGCATTTGGATATTACGCCGGCACAGCTTGCATTAGAGCCTTATTCCGGCTCTATTGTCATCACTGATGTCAATACAGGGGATGTACTTGCGCTTGTGTCTTATCCAAGCTATGATAATAATAAGATGGCAAACGGTGTAGATGCGGTTTATTTTGCAAAATTAAGAACCGATTTGTCACGTCCGATGTTAAATTATGCGACACAGCAAAGAACGGCGCCGGGCTCCACGTTTAAGATGGTTTCCGCGACGGCGGGGCTGATGGAAAATGTAGTTGGATTAACGGATACCGTAACCTGTACAGGTACTTATGATAAAATTACGGAGCCGCCAAGGTGCTGGATTGCGGCAAACGGCGGTGCACATGGTTCTTTGAATGTCATCGGCGGTATCCAGCATTCCTGTAACTGGTATTTCTATGAAGTGGGTTACAGGCTCGGTATTGTCGGAAATTCCTACAACAGTGATGTAGGTTTAAATATGCTTGCAAAGTATGCCGATATGTATGGACTTTCGGAAACTTCCGGTGTGGAACTGGAAGAGTACGAACCGGAAATATCAGATTTGGACTCCGTCCGTTCGGCAATCGGACAGGGAACTTATAATTTTACGACTGCCGGTCTTGCGCGATATGTTACAACTGTCGCAAATAGCGGAACATGCTATAATTTAACATTAATAGATAAAATTATGGACCATAGCGGAGATGTTGTGGAAGAGAATCATGCCGAGGTTCGTAATCAGATAGATATGGATGATGCCTATTGGAATGCCATTCATCTTGGAATGCGCAGAGTCGTAGAGGGAAAAGGTTATTATTCGGATTTGGGTGTGAATGTTGCCGGTAAGACAGGTACGGCACAGGAAAGCAAATCGCATCCGAATCATGCGTTATTTGTCAGTTACGCGCCCTATGAAGACCCGGAAATCAGTGTTGTTGTCCGTGTGGCGAATGGTTATTCTTCCGATTATGCGGCACAGATAGGAAGAGAAGTCTATAGGTATTATTATGGACTGGCAGAGGAAAGTGAAATCATTACGGGCAGCGCAGGTACGTTGGAGGGCGGCTCAATCAACGGTGATTAATCAAAAGAATGGAGAATTACAATGAAAAATCCGGTTATTATTAAAAGTTTTCCGAATGGACTGTCTCTTTATCTGGATGAGGAGATGGCATTTGACAGCCTGTTAGATGAAATTGCATTAAAGTTCAGAGAGTCTGCACATTTTTTTAAGGATGCCAGTATGGCAGTCTCTTTTGAGGGAAGAAAGATGACATCGGAAGAGGAAAGAAAAGTGCTTGATGTTATTTCCGAAAATTCTTCTTTGAATATCGTCTGCGTTATTGAGAAAGATGATGAAACGAACCAGAATTATGTCCGCGCCCTGCAGCAGCTTACATTCCATCAACAGGAAATAGAGAATGCGGGACAGTTCTATAAAGGTACGTTAAAAGACGGTCAGATTTTAGAGACAGAAAACAGTATTATTATTCTGGGTGATGTATATCCCGGCGCCAGCATTATTTCCAGAAAAGATATTGTTGTTTTAGGCGGTTTGTATGGACAGGCCTATGCGGGAGGCGGAGGTCTTGAGGGACACTTTGTTGTTGCGCTTGAAATGTCACCGGAAAAGTTAAAAATAGGTGAGTTCAAATATAAAACTTCAGAAAAACAGAGCAAGTGGTCGATTAAACCGAAAATTCAGCCTAAAATTGCTTATGTAAAAGACGGCAGAGTCATTATGGAAGCCATTACCAAAGAATTACTGAACGCTTTACCAATTTAGTAAGGCTGTCAGGGGACGATAACGATTCATTTGGGAGGTTTTAAGCATGAGTGAAGTAATTGTCGTCACATCAGGGAAAGGCGGAGTAGGAAAGACCACTACTTCAGCAAATGTTGGCACAGGTCTTGCCGCTATGGGCAAAAAAGTCATTTTAATTGATACGGATATCGGACTGCGCAATCTGGATGTTGTCATGGGGTTAGAAAGCCGCATTGTATACAATCTGGTGGATGTGGTTGAGGGAAACTGCCGTATCAAGCAGGCGCTTGTAAGAGATAAGCGTTATCCGACGCTGTTTCTTCTGCCGTCAGCACAGACAAGGGATAAAAGCGCGGTCAATCCCGCACAGATGGTTAAAATGATTAACCATCTAAAAGATCAGTTTGATTATATTATACTGGACTGTCCTGCAGGAATCGAACAGGGATTTCAGAATGCCATTGCGGGCGCAGACAGAGCATTGGTTGTTACAACGCCGGAAGTATCTGCAATTCGTGATGCGGACCGCATTATCGGTTTATTAGAGGCCAATGAAATACAGAAGATTGATTTAATTATAAACAGAATCCGTTATGACATGATACGAAGAGGTGATATGATGTCCTCGGATGATGTTGTGGATATCTTATCCATCCCCCTTATCGGGCTTGTACCGGATGATGAAAATGTAGTGATTGCAACGAATCAGGGAGAACCTCTGGTTGGGAGCAATACGCTTGCCGGACAGGCATATCAGAATATCTGTTACAGGGTAAACGGAAAAGAAGTTCCTTTTATGGATTTTGAAAAAGGTATTTCTTTCTGGACGAAAATATCAGGTATTTTTCATCGAAGTTAGGGGGGATACGGGGTGTTTAAAGGTATATTAAAAAGAAAAAGTTCCCGTGAAATTGCCAGGGACAGATTGAAAATATTACTGATTT
>CAMWMM010000603.1 GCA_947175285.1 uncultured Lachnospiraceae bacterium | reverse complement strand
TTCCATGATGATATAATATCATATTCTTGCTTACATTGGAAATCCAATTTTCCCCTTGCACGGCAGAATATCCATAAATAGAATGCTTTTTATATTCTGTGCATTCCAGTTCATCCATATCTTCTAAGTTACGGTTGGTATAATTAATAGTCAGATAGTTCAAACCTAAATCATGTAATAAACAACCGACACCAATGTCATGTACTAATTCATGAGACAGTCCCAAACGAAGTGCAACTACTGTTGCCAGACTGCATATACTAATAGAATGTTCATAAATATCAGAACTTCTCTCCCGAATATCATATATTTTATCGACAACTTCTTCCTCTTCCAAAATATTCGTTATAATATGGTCTGCCGTATGACTTAACTCCATTAATTCTTCATTATGAAAATATGTATGTTTCTCCAGAATTTCTTTTACCTTAGATTTAAAATTTTGCTCCAAATCTCCCTTTAAAATAACAACAGATTCAGCATCTTTTTCATCCCATACATAAACTTCTCTAATATTATTATCTTTTAATTTTTCAATATATTCTTTTCTTAACAGAATCCCTTCGCCTAATAATATATTATAATCTTCGGTCATAACATTATTCGCTAAACGTTCTTTTCCTGTTAAATCATTAACTTTACATATTTTTTTAATCATAATGTTATTCTCCCATTGCCATATTTAAAGCCTTTTTTTCTTCATCTCCTAAGGAGATATTACACTCGCCATTTTTTATTTCTTTTGTATAAGAATAACACCCTTCTGCACTATGTACAGAATTTAATACAAATCCATTATTATTTTCATCTAAAAGAGCAAGAGAAAAACTCAACTGCCCGCCCATCTGAAAAGCATCATACTTCACAATGCCGATTTTTTGAAATGTACTTTCCAGTCGTTTATATAAAGTATGAATATCCTTACCATTTTTTTCAAGAGTAAGTTTAATAAATTTATTATCTTCATATAAACCTACAATATCTGTTTCCAGATTTTTTGCATTTTTACCTAACATAAATTTTTTATATTTATTTGTCAGCTTTTTTAATTTTACCGCTTGTACGATATTCAGAATTAATAAAATAAGAATCAGGGCAAGTATAGCAATAAAAATATAGGTAATATCAAAACTGCCAAATCCTATACTCTCTAGTAAATCATAATTCATTCTTATTCTCCTTTGTATTCTACTTAGATAATAGGTCTATAATTTTATCCAAATCATCATGTGAGTAAAATTCAATTTCTATTTTACCGGCTCCGTTTCCTTTAGAAGTAATAGCAACTTTTGTGTCAAGAGTCTGTTTTAATTTTTCTTCTATATCTTGATAAATAATATCCAGACTCTTATCTTCTACAACCTCTTTTTTCGGTTTTTCCGGTTTATTCATATTTTTCACTAATTTTTCAATATCACGAACACTCATTTTCTCATCGAAAACTCTTTGTGCAATCGCATACTGTTCTTCAGGGTCTTCAATAGAAATTAATGCTCTGGCATGTCCGGTAGAAATCATGTCATCAATAATCATCTGCTGCACCTCATCACATAATTTCAAAAGGCGCATAGAATTTGTAACCGCTGTTCTGCTTTTAGAAACTCTTTCTGCAACTTCATCCTGCTTTAAATTGAATTCTGTCAAAAGTCTTTTATAAGCAAGCGCTTCTTCAATCGGATTTAAATCTTCTCTCTGAATATTCTCTATTAAAGAAATTTCGACAATTTCCTGCTCCGTATAATTTCGAATAATAACAGGAACTTCTTTTAATCCTGCAAGTTTTGCAGCGCGCCACCGACGCTCACCGGCAATAATTTCATAATACGTTTTTCTATCCTGAACAAGAATAGGCTGTAATAAACCAAACTGTTTGATAGACTCTGCCAATTCCTGTAACGCATCCTCATCAAAATTTTTTCGGGGCTGCTCACGATTAGGTTCTATTTTTGTAATTTTAACAATTGTTTCCGGTTCTTTTTCCGTCGCTGCTTCACTATTTGCATTTTTTGCTTTAGTATCTGATTGCACACTGGGAATCAGTGCATCTAATCCTTTACCTAAACCCCTTGCCGCCATTTTCTAATACACCCTTTCTTAAAATAATTTATGAAATAAATTTTTTGTTATTGATTACTTCATCAGCTAATTGCATATATGCTTCTGCTCCCGCAGACTTCGGGTCATAAAGATTAATTGGCGTACCATAACTTGGTGCTTCTGCTAATCTGATATTTCTTGGTATCACTGTCTGATAAACATTTTGATTTAAATGACTTTTTACATTTTCTACTACCTGCATGGAAAGGTTTGTCCGGGAATCATACATTGTAAATACAACACCCTCCATATCCAATTCCGGATTCAATCTCTCTTTTACAAGATTAACAGTATGAATTAACTGGCTTAAACCTTCCAAAGCATAATATTCACATTGAATAGGAACAAGAACGGTATCGGCTGTTGTCATAGCATTAATTGTCAACTGACTTAAAGACGGAGGACAATCTATTATAATAAAATCATATCTGTCCTTTATCCAATCCACTTCATTTTTTAATATGTATTCTTTTTTTTCTATACCTATTAATTCAATTTCTGCTGCTGCGAGATTTACATTGGATGGAATCATAGAAACTCCCTCGATAACATCCTTTAAAATACATTCCTCAATAGAACATTCATTAAGAATTAATTCATATATGGTATTATCTAAATCATTTTTTTCAATACCAAAACCGCTGGTTGTATTTCCCTGTGGGTCAATATCAATCACTAATATCTTTTTTCCTTTTGCTGCTAAAGATGCGGATAAATTAATAGATGTTGTTGTCTTACCAACTCCGCCTTTTTGATTTGCAATTGCAATCGTTCTTCCCATTTCATTTTCTCCAATTCAGTTAATGTAAACATATGCCGGCTATTGAGCCTGCGTTTATTATTATATCACGCTTTTCTATGATAATCTATAAAAAATGTTTAAATTCTCTAATTAA
>CAMWMM010000602.1 GCA_947175285.1 uncultured Lachnospiraceae bacterium | reverse complement strand
TGGCGGAACCCATTTTGTACGTTATGGTAAAAAACGGGGAAAGCAGCGTTTTTTTGTATAGACTGCAAAAAAATTTTCCTTTTCATTCTTGAAGTACTCTTTTACATAATTAGTCCGGCCAATCCAAATAATTAGAATCAACTAATGTGCTACCACTTGCTTTAAATGTATCCAAAAAGGTGCAATCTTTTGAAATATTCAAACCCTCCCATAAATAGTTGATAGTACCTTTCATATTAATTTGACAAAATTGCTTATTGCTTGAGATTTCGTACCATGAATAATTAGGCTCCCATGACCCTAATGTGAATCCTGTGTCATAAGATCTTCCCACTAATGAAATGCTTGATATTTTAGAAGAACTTACAGTAGCTTTGAAATCTTGTTTTATATATCCCCAACCAATAGCTGGAATCATACTTTCAACGCTGGCAGTATAAGAATTAGTTGCAAGTGTTGTAGGTTGGGAGATAACTTTTATGGTCATATTATCCATAGCATCTTTCATCATATCTACATAAGAATGAACAGATGCTTCTATTTCTGCATCGCTAATGTTGTCATTGATTGGCGTAATACGAAAGTTTTCAAACCTTACACCGATTCCATGTTCTTCTGCCCATGTGTTCAATTCTTCAGCGGCATATTGCTCTGCATTAAACTCTCCATCAGTATCTGCTGCCAACACTGTCATTGATGATGCAAGCATCAGACATAGTGACATTAAGATTGTCAAAAATCTTTTAACATTTTTTTCATTAAAATACCCCTCGTTTTATAGCCTTTCTGATTTTTTTGGCTATTATAAGAATTAACATATAAATTAAATATATGATAAACACATCTGAAAGAAATGTTCCTATACCAAAATGTATTGCAAAATCATGGAATGTATAAATAGTATAGAATTTATACGGAAATCCCAACCATAAAGCATCGGATATTGTTTCTTGGGCAAAAGGCATATATGCAAGAAACAATGTAATACACAAACTATGAATCAGTCTTTGTATGTTCAAAAATTTTTTGATATTTCTCACTCCCTTTCATCAAGAGACTAATTCAACCATTGTTCTTTACTTTCTTCGTTCTCCAACGGAATCACCTTCTTTCTCCAAAAAACGACTTTTGTCAATTCCTCATCTACGTTATGACATCCTCTGCATCCTAGGACCGCCAAGATACAGATTAGGCACATGAAAATTTTTTCATGAAACTCTCCTTGAATCGGCGTATGCGAAAAAGATGCATATGACTACAAAGTTGTAGTCATATGCATCTTATCACTTTTATCACAAATTGTCAACTATAATTTTTAAGAAGTCTCCATAAAATTTGAGTAATTAGCATAATCGCAAACTAATGTGGACATGGGTTATAATTCACCCCATACAATCTATTATTTATCTTCATATTTCCGCATTTTCTACATCTTTTTCCATCATAGTAATCTACTGTACAACTCCCATCAGCATTCTTATTGTGTTCAGTAAATGTACCAGATACATATTCATGGCTGCAGCTTCCATAGACAGACGCTCCCATATCATCTTTTACCTGATAGATATTACCGTACTCATCAATAAACTGTTTTTCATACCTGACTTCATAGATTTCTGTTTCATATACAATATCCTTTTGAAGTTCTTCCACACTCGCATTTTTTGTAATAAACTCTAAGTCTGCATTGATAAATCTCTCAGCTTCTTCAACAGACTCCCATTCCCCCTCCACGGTAGTGATCTTCGGATAGGCAAATACCGTGACAGAATTTACCATCATAACCAACACCGCCGTGAGCCATACTGCTGCTTTGCTGCATTTCTTCATCTTCATTGCATTTTCCATCCTTTCTGATAATCTGGCCATTTCCCCTTTGAAACCCATTCCCCAGCGTATGCGCTCCGCTTCTTTCTGCCCGTTCCTGCTTGATTCGCCGACGAGCAGGCGCATATATGCCTTTCTTTCTTCCTTTGTCTTCCCATGCAGTACAATATCATCACAGGAGCACTCGCATGACCATTCCAAATTGCGGCGGATCAGCCATACTGCAGGATTCCACCAGTGCAGGATTACCACCAGCCGGAACAGTATCTTCCAAAATACGTCAAACCTTTTAATATGGACAAATTCATGACTTAACACCATTTCTGCTTCCGGGCTTTTTGCGGCTGCACCGCACAGGATCACGGGCCGGAACAGACCAAAGGTCATATTCTCCCTGTTATGGAATACATAATATACCATAACCTTCTGCGTCAGTCTGCATGGTCCCATTCTTCGCTCAACCTCGATCACCTTCTGTTTCATATTGACATGATGAATACAGCTTACAACATATTTCCCTGTCTTAATATAATGATATAACTCAACCAGTAAAATGAAAATCGCTGCAAGCATCCACACTGCTGCCACTGCCATATGTATTTTCATATAATCATTGATATATACAGAACCGTTTACGCACGCCATACGGTATGACCGATGTCCTAATATATTGATATCCCCATCTTTTATGAACCTGAATCCGGTTAAATGCACCAAAATATCCTGATACTGCTTCTTGAGAAACGGTAGCGGTATCAGGTAATACAGGATCGATATTTTAAGCAGGAGATACTGCATTCCCGCAGAAATCCTGCCTTTCATCAAATATCCGAGCAATATGCAGATGCAGGCCGACGTTGTTCCTGATAAAGACATGACTAACAGATATTCCATAACCGCTCCTTAGTAATGGTTCAAAATATCAATCAAGGTTTCCGCCTCTTTTTCATCAATCGCATTCTTTTTTGCAAAAGCCGCTACAAAGTTGCTCAGCTTTCCGCCATACATATCATCAATCGCCTCTTTCATCTGCATGAGATGATAATCCTCCTTGCTGTATGCGGCTTTTACCATTCTGTTTTCTCTTTCTACCAGCCCCTTTTTTTCCAGTCTTTCCAAAAAGGTATTGAGTGTCTGTCTTTTCCATGCTTTGCCATCCTCCACAAAGAG
>CAMWMM010000601.1 GCA_947175285.1 uncultured Lachnospiraceae bacterium | reverse complement strand
TTTTAGGTGTCATTCAGGAGTATATGGGAGGCGCGCGTGAAAAGTTTTATTTTGACGAAGAAGAATGATAAGTTTAACATATTGCATTCTTTACATTTTGTGGATGTAATGGTAAAATAAACAGATATAAAGGTAAACGGTTTTATCATTATGACATAAAAATTTACTTAAGAGAGGGAAAATGATGAAAATAGAAGATTTCTGTGATATGAAGAAATTTGAAAGTATTATGGATAACTGGGCAAAGAGCACAGGACTGGCAACAGTAGCGGTAGGCGCGGATGGAAAGTATATCAGTGAGTGCTATAATTTTACGGATTTCTGTATCAAGCTGACTCGTGGAAGCAAAGAGGGATGCAGACGATGTGAAAAATGCGACAGAGAGGGGCAGGGCGTATATTCCTGTCATGCAGGACTGGTTGATTTCGGAATTCCGATTACATTAAGCGACGGTACGGTGCTTGGCAGCGTTATTGGAGGTCAGGTTTTACCGGAAGCTCCGGATGATGATAAGTTTCGGGTAGTAGCAAGAGAACTTGATATTAACGAAGATGTATATATTGATGCGCTGCATAAGGTCAGCGTAAAAACACGGGAGCAGATTGAAGCATCTGCCAATTTGTTAGGTGACGTTATCAATATGTTTGTACGTTCCAGTTATCAGGAAAGCAATAGTGAGGATTTGTTGGTAAAGCTGCGTAACGGTATTGCGAAGGCTGCAGAGGAAATTGAGGGAGCTAATACAAGTACCGCTAAGATTGCAGCATTTAGTACAAGACAGAATATGCTTGCTTTAAATGCTTCCATTGAGGCCGCGCGTGCAGGTGAGGCAGGAAAAGGTTTCGCAGTTGTTGCGGCTGAAGTACAGAAACTGGCTGGTGGTATGGCGGAGACCAGTAAGGAAATCAATGAGAGATTATCACGGCTTACAGTTACTATTAATGAATTAAATGAATAAATTATTTTATAGAAGAAAGGAGGCGCGGTATTATGAGTTCTATGACAATTCGGAATGGGCTTTTTAACTCTTATTCCCATCTTTCAAGCGGAAAGAGAATCAATTCGGCAGCGGATGATGCATCAGGTCTTGCGATAGCCAAGAAGATGCAGCGGGAAGAAACCGGACTTAGCGTTGGCGCGCAGAATGCACAGGCAGGTATTGGTGTATTAAATGTAGCGGATGGCGCTTTAGGCGGTGTGACGGATTATTTGCAAAGAATCCGTGAACTTGCTTTAAAGTCCATGAACGGGACTAATTCTGCTTCTGATAAGGAGATTTATCAGAATGAAATTAATCAGCTTAAGGAGGGTATTCAGTCTATAGCGAAAGATACTTCCCTGAATGAGCAGAAATTGTTAGACGGCAGCATGGCGGATATGGGTCTGGCAACCAATCCCAATGGGGGCGGTATGAAAATTCAGATGGTAAATTCCACACTGGAAGCGCTCGGCATTGCGGATTTTGACGTGACTTCCGATAATTTCAGTCTGGATGCCATTGATAATGCAATGAAGATAGTATCTTCAGAGCGTAGCAAGCTTGGCGCTTCTACAAACCGGCTGGAACATACTTATAATTATAATACATCCGCTGCGTTAGAGCAGTTAAGTTCCAGAAGCCGTTTGGAGGATTTGGATGTTGCGAAAGCAGTTTCCGAAAAACAGAAGAATGAGTTATTATTTGAATACTCGATAATGATGCAGAAGAAAAAAGAGGAACAGGACGGTCTTGTTACTAGAATCTTCCAGTAGTTTCTACAACAGCAAAAAAAGCGATGACGGAAAAGAGTAGTTTACGGGAACCATTCAGAGAGAGCGGTGTTTGGTGAAATCCGCTTATGGGAAATGTATACGAAAACCATTCCGAAGCTGCAGCGCCTAAGATTGTTGATACAATTGTTAAGTGTTGCCGTTGCCCGCGTTAAGGGATAGGATTTGTTGGAATCCGAAGTGAAAAATTAAGGTGGAACCGTGCAGAAGTGCACCCTTAGAGATACGTTTATAGCGTACTTCTAAGGGTGTTTTTTTATGTGCAGGGGCGCATAAGGAAATTAGCTGCTGACACAGCATGCGCCCCGCACGGCGAGTAGGGATAAAAGCTTCCCTACTCGATTGCAATAAATGCGAAAGGAGAGAATGAAATGAAAGCGTTACACAAAAACGGACAGGTAACAGAAGGAAATTTTTCAGAGGATAAGGAGGTGCAGGAAGCATTTTGGCATACAAGCGCGCATGTACTGGCACAGGCGGTAAAAAGGCTTTATCCGGATACAAAATGTGCGATTGGTCCGGCAATAGAGAAGGGATTCTATTATGATTTTGAGTTTTCTTTTCCGTTTGCCGAAGAGCATTTAAGCAACATAGAAGCAGAGATGCAGAAAATTGTAAAAGAGGCGTTGCCGCTGCAGGTCTGTGAAATAAGCAGGGATGATGCGGCTGCCTATATGGAAAAAGAGAAAGAACCGTATAAACTGGAACTGATTCGGAGTCTGCCGGAATCAGAAACTATCAGTTTTTACAGACAGGGAGACTATACAGAATTTTGCGCAGGTCCGCATATAGAGAATACCAATCAGATTAAGGCGGTAAAACTGCTGACAATCGCCGGGGCGTATTGGAGAGGCGATGAGAAGAATAAAATGCTGACACGCATATACGGTATTTCTTTCCCTACACCGTCCGAACTGAAAGAATATTTGAAAATGTTGGAAGAAGCAAAGTTGAGGGATCATAGGAAACTCGGAAAAGAGCTTGGGCTATTTACAATTTTTCAGCAGGGACCCGGATTTCCCGTGCTTCTTCCAAAAGGAATGATTTTAAAAAATCTTTTAATTGAATATTGGACAGAAATACATTCGAAAGAGGGATACATGGAAATCTCTACGCCTGTTATGCTTGACCGTACTCTTTGGGAGACGTCAGGACATTGGGAATACTATCGTGAAAATATGTATACTACGGCGATTGACGGAGTGGATTATGCCATAAAACCTATGAGCT
>CAMWMM010000600.1 GCA_947175285.1 uncultured Lachnospiraceae bacterium | reverse complement strand
ATGCTATACTTAATACAAAGTATCAGGAAGCAGAAGCAAAGGGGATTGTTTTCGTATTCAGGGTAAATGATCTTTCAGAGTTGAAACTGAAAGATGAGGATGTAGTTACTATCCTTGCAAATCTTCTGAACAATGCTATTGAAGCGTGCGAGACGTGTGAGGATAAAAAGGTAATTAAGTTCAAGTTCTTTAAAGAGGATGATCAGATAATCATTGCAGTAAAAAATACATTTAATTATGATATTATATATGAGAATGGTGAGATAAAATCTACGAAAACATCAAGCGTGGATGAGCATGGTGTGGGAATCAAGAATGTGATAAAAATTATTGAGAAATATGGTGGCGCATATGTCATTGAAGATAAGAATAAAGAATTTTTCTTCTCAATGATTATTCCTGCATGAAATAAATGTTAGCATGGTTGGTTCTAAAACAATTTAGTGCCGATTTCTGCAAAAAATGTCCGTTTTCTGCAAACAGCCTTTATTTTTTGTATATATAATTCATACTAAATAACTAAGGAGGCATGTTTATGATAGAGAAGATGGCATTAAAGATTGTCAATCAAATGGAGAGGGAGAAGATAATAAGCAAATCAAATTGTGAATATTACGAATATGCCTTAATAGCTATAGTTGAAAATGCCATAACAGTTGGAACCATGTTGCTTTTAGGACTGTTATGTAAGCAATTCTTATACACTATTTGTTTTTTGGTATTTTTTCTTTCCTTGAGAAAGCGAACAGGAGGATTTCATGCGGATAAGTTTTGGCAGTGCTATTTAGGGACGGTTATATTTTATATTGCAATTATGCAGATTGTACCTATACTTTGTAGAAATCAAGCTGTTATGTATGGGCTGCTACTTCTTGCAATGTTTTTAATCTGCATAATAGGTACAATAAACCACCCCAATATGAATATGAGCAAAAGTGAATTGCGGGAGTCTAAGAAAGCGGCAAGACTGTTGGTTTTAATGGAAGTAATGGTTATTGCCATCTCAATTTATTTGAAAGCTGATCTTATGTATACTGGTTATATGTCAGCGGCTATCATATTATGTGCGTTTCTGATGTGTTTGGCAAAAATAATAAAACAGGAGGTAAGGATACAATGAAAAAAAAGGAAAAAGCAGGGAATAAGGTATTAAGGGTAGTTGAGAAAATCGTCCGTAATGAAGCTGAAAAAGTTATGGATGGATATCCTCCTATTTGTATGGGAATTGGTCATCAGCCAAAGAGACCGAAGCGGAAAGAGGATTAAGATTTAATAGTTAATGTGGCAATAATGATAAACCAAAGCTTGCGTTGAACAAGAAAATTAAGTATAAGAAAAAGCCTTTCAGAATGGTATGCGTATCTGAAAGGTTTTTTTGTGCCGTTTTCTGCAAAAAATGTCCACATTCTGCAAATGGAGTTTAAAGGTTTTGTTTAATTTGATATATTAAAGAAAAAACGGAGGTATTTTTATGAAAACCAAAAGTGCAGTAAAAAGAATTTTTGTAATGCTGATGGCTATGACGTTATTGTTAGGATCGACAATGACCGTGTTTGCGGCATCAAACAGTGTCACAAAAAAGGCATCTGGGAAAATGACCATAATTCTTGATCCAAATGAAACTGGAAACTCCACTTCAGTAACAATCACAATTTCTGGATTACCAGAAGATGCCATTATTACTAAAATGACTATTAACACTGGAACAATGACATATAATGGAGCGGTTTTATGTAATTACATGATTGTTTCAAGCTCAAATGGGAGAACAGAACGGATTCCCTGGACTGGTAAGGCAAACGAAACATTAACAACAAGTGCTTTTCTTGCATCACCAGCAAATGGTACATATACTCTTTCATTTAACGCAACAAATGTAAGTTCTTTGAATCTTGGCACAAAGACTTATCAGCCGTCAATAACAATTTATTATGATTAATGAGTTGTGGTATATTTAGAAAAATCATTGTTTTTTATGGAGATAAGAAAATGCAAGTAAATTCAGCCAATACTTCATTGTATCAGAGGTCTTTTTCTGGAACAGGCAGCATAGGTGGGATACATTTGCCAGACTTCAACGACAATTATGTATTCTCTAAACAGAAAAGTGGTATCAGTGATACGGAATACAAAAAGCAAATTGTGGAGCAAGCATATATAGATTATGCAAATAGTCAGTTTCAAAATAAATCGGAAGGCTTTAATAAGCTTATGAAAAAATATACTTCTGAGGTATCGCCAGATAGAAAGGGAATTATTACATCCGGTTTAAAGGCAATTTCACGGAACAAGCAGGATGTATTAAAACCAATTGATCTGATTGCGACAATCCTCGAAGGAAAAGTCGAATATCAAAAGCTGCCGTCTGGTAAAAGTGAATATATTGAATTTTATGACAACAATGGAGAGATGGTAGCGACTTATTCTAATAATGGTTGGACGATGTTCACAACGAAAGCAGAGGCTGCCCGTCAAACAGAAATGTGTTCTATATATACCGCTGCATGGCGAGATGCAAAAAATGGGTCATTATTACCAAATATTGGTGATGTAGTGGATAATGAGAGTTCACAAGTTACTTTTGATGCTAAAGCATAATACGTTAAAAACTGTGTTGTACTACTAATATAGTTAGCGGTAAAGCTGATGGTTTTACCGCTACTTTTTTGTCATCTTTTGCAATGATAGTTTGTTAGTCTGATGTCTGAAAAGATTTTTATATTGCCGTTTTCTGCAAAAATAGTACGTTTTCTGCAATGGTACTGTTATTCTAACTTATTCTTGGTATTATGTAATTTGTTGTGCAAAACACATCATAAAACGTATGAAAAGGATTATTTAGAGTACACCTGATAACATATAGCTGTTGTTAGGTGTATATTTTTATGCCATAAATTTTGATGATATATTTTTTGCAAAGATTTGTATATAGGGGATATTTGAAGTGGGCAATCCAGTACAATATATTCCTTCAAACTGAATACAGCAGTTTACGAGTAC
>CAMWMM010000599.1 GCA_947175285.1 uncultured Lachnospiraceae bacterium | reverse complement strand
TTGTTTTAAAAAGTGTCAAAACACAGTATGTCATACGGAATCTTGAAAATCATTCCGTGGAACTGGATATTCTGGCAGAAGAAATATCCGGAAATCTTATTAATGTGGAGCTGCAAATGTATAAAGAGCCTGCCCCATTTAAGAGAACGCGGTACTATCTTTCCAGCATTGATATGAGTATCCTTGAAAAAGGAACTCCTTATTACAAATTGCCGGATGTGACCGTGGTATACATCACAAAAGAAGATTTTATCGGCGGCAAAAGAGGGCACTATGACAGAAATATATCTTCATTTCCGAATAACGGTCAGTATGAAAATTATTTCAATCTGGAATATCCGACAGATGATGAGAAAATCAACGAATTATTAGAATATCTCAAAAACTCTGACCCGTTTTATCAGACAAAAAATTTCCCGAGAATTGTGGAACGGGTCAATTATTTCAAAATACAGAAAGAGGGTGTTACAATCATGTGTGAAATCGCAGACAGAATCAGGCAGGAAGGTCTTATTGAAGGAAAAATCGAGTCAATACTGGAATTATTAGAAGAACTCGGCAATATTCCGAAACAGCTTATACAGCGTATTAGCAAAGAAACTAACTCAGAAATTCTAAGCAAGTGGCATAAATATGCGGCAAAAGCATCCAGCATTGCCGAGTTTGAGGCAAAAATGTAGTTTTCTTTACGGGTGGGCTTTTGATTGGTCTGCCCGGTTTTATTAAATGTGGTTCCCATTGAAGATACTTTTATTCATGAGTCAATGCACACTTAAAATCTTCAAGCATTTGAAAGCTGATACGAAATATTTCATCTAAGTCTTCGTATGTTCCGAAAATTGGCTTCTTTATTCTATAATCCGGTCTTATCATCAATCTGGAAAATTCACCAAGCGGGAGCCCCAAAATAAGTTCATTATTTTCTTTCACTATCCAGACAATATCTACCATCCCACTATCTAAAATAATATGAATGGCAAATGTGTAATTCTTTATCTGTTGTTCCTTTATCTTAAAATATTTTTCTTTTGGTTCAAAGTCTACCGCATACCCTAGCTGGCTAATACTATCTATGACAAGTTCCCCATCAAAATAATATAATCTTTCCTTTGTAGGTGTTTTTATATTATTAAAGGCATTTGATAAGTACTCATATCTTTTTATAAAATTAATGTCTAATAATGCTTTATTTATTTTAGGGTTTAATTCTATCATTTTTATCACTCCGTCTATCTTACTTTTTCATCTTATCCCTCGGAAATAATTTCAACTAAAGTATGTAACATTAATACTGCTAATATTGCTTCTGGCATCATAATCAGACGATATCATTCCCCAATCAAACTTCTGTTTTTCTATAATTCCCAATTCCTTTAAGATGCTATCATGCAATGCCTTTCTTTTAAACTCATCGCTTTCTGAGTACTTCTTATAACAACAGATTAAAGATACCATATATATTTTTCCTGTTTTAAAAAACAAGCTGACAATATATGGATGTTTTTCTATCATTTGTTGTTCATCCAAATATATTATTTTTATTCCATCCTGATTCTTATAAAATCTCGTACCTTTAAATTCTTCAAACGAATACCCCGGGGAAATCATCAAATCCTCAGATATTCTAATAAGCCCTGAATTAATATTTCTCATTATATAAGCTAATCTCCTTTTTCAAATCAAGGTTGCGGAGTTATACCTCTCTCACATTAACTCAGTAACATTTCTAGGGGGAATATACAGCATAGAAAACATCCTTAATATATTCACTTTCCATACTATCACATAAAATTAAACTTTCTATCATATGTGTAAAAATATTATCATCAACTATTTCAATCGGCTCCGGCAAATATTCTATTCCCTCTTTTTCATATGCTGCTTTTGATACATATGCAATAGCATCTATAATGCAATCCCACGCACTTATTTCTATTTCATCTTCCTCTATTTCCTGATATAATGTAAATCCATTTTCTTCATTATCCAAAAAATTATATAATACTTCTCCTGCATTTTCATCTTTATGTATCCATTTCCAAGCCGCATCTATAGCTTCATATACTAAACTCTTAACACTGTTTTTTTGTATATAGGAAGATGCCCTTTCTGCTAGCTTGACAGCAAAAGTACATTTGCTTTTTTGATTTAATTCTTTTACATGTATAATTATTTTTTCTATTTCCAAAATCCAATTCCTTCTTTTAGCTATTATTCCTTTCAAATTCATACCATTCTTCGAGAACATCATATGCTGTTTTATTTGGATCATTGCTATAAACTTCATCATACTCATATTCAGCATGCATTTTATTCTCTGAAACATCGTATATCAGTTTCATCTGTGTCGGCATGTTTTTTCCATAATCTTGACATAGCTTCATAAGCGCTTTAATATCATCAAAAATAATATCCAGCACTTTATTCTGCCTATCTGCAGAAACATCATATTCTTTTTGTCCGCTTATAAGCGCATCATTAAGACGGTTTTTATGAACTACTTTTTCATTTATCTTGTAAAAATAATTACCGGATATTGTGTTATCTTCATAAGAACAATAGATATATATTTTTTCTGCCCTGCTTTCCACATATTCCATGCAAATAGATATCATATCTGCTTGTATCTCTGTGAAATAATCTTCAAATACCTTTCCAATCTTCCCTACCAATTGAGAAATAATTTCAATATGTTCTTTTATCTTAACTTTTTTAAGATTTTCTACTTTTTCACTACCACCTAATCCTAACAGCGGCACATAGCCAAAACATTCGTCATGTTCTAACTTTCCTAATCTATTTACTGCCTCCATATATTGAGGGATTTGGAAATATTTTTCTAAAAAATAATTTTCTTCAAGATTTTGTGCAAAACGTTTGAAGTCCTTTGCAAGAATATTAAAACTGCCATATTTATATCTAACAATTACTATATATTGGTCTTCCTCAACCGCTATTATCCAGAATGTTTTCTTATCCATTTTTCCTTGCTTGATTTTTTCCATTTTCT
>CAMWMM010000598.1 GCA_947175285.1 uncultured Lachnospiraceae bacterium | reverse complement strand
TTCAAAAGTGCGCCGGAAATAACCATACGCTGAACTTCACTGGTTCCCTCGTAGATTTCTGTAATCTTTGCATCACGCATCATACGCTCTACATCGTACTCTTTGATGTAACCATAACCACCGTGTAACTGAACAGCCTTAGTTGTTACTTCCATAGCAACCTCTGCCGCATACAATTTAGCCATAGCTGCTTCTACGGAATAGGAAACTTTCGGGTTCTTAGCATATTCCGCTTTCTTCATAGCTGCTTTGTATACTAACATCTGAGCAGCCTGAACCTTGGTTGCCATATCAGCCAACTGGAACTGTGTGTTCTGGAATGCGCCGATAGAACGTCCGAACTGTTTTCTTTCTTTTACATAGTTAATAGTTGTTTCTAATGCGCCTTCTGCAAGACCAAGTGCCTGTGCAGCAATACCGATACGTCCGCCGTCCAGCGTGTGCATTGCGATATTGAAGCCTTTGCCCTTCTGCCCTAAAATGTTGTCTTTCGGAATACGGCAGTCTGTAAAGATAAGCTCGTAAGTAGAAGAAGCACAGATACCCATCTTATTCTCTTTTGTTCCGAATGTAAAGCCGGGTGTACCTTTTTCTACGATAAATGCAGAAATTTCTTTACTTGTTTTGCCGCGTTTCTCAACGGTTCCTGTGATAGCGAAGATAACGTATACATCTGCTTCTTTACCGTTTGTGATAAAGCATTTGGAGCCGTTCAGTACCCACTCGTCACCGTCTAATACTGCTTTTGTCTGCTGTCCCTGTGCATCTGTACCTGCTCCGGGCTCTGTTAAACCGAAAGCGCCTAATTTCTCGCCTTTTGCAAGGGGAATCAGGTATTTCTGTTTCTGCTCGTCCGTACCATATGTCTGAATCGGGTCACAGCAAAGGGATGTATGTGCTGATACGATAACGCCAGTCGTACCGCATACCTTGGAAAGTTCCTCAACACACATTACATATGTTAAAGGATCGCATCCCTGTCCGCCGTACTCCTTCGGTACAGGAATTCCAAGAAAACCTAATTTTGCCATCTTGTCAACCGTCTCTCTCGGGAAACGATGATTTTCATCTATCTCCTGTGCGAGAGGTTTTGCTTCTTTTTCAGCGAATTCTTTAAAAAGAGTTCTCGCCATTTCATGCTCTTTGCTCAACGTAAAATCCATGATTTTTTATTCCTCCATGTTTATTTTCTATTTAGAATAGTCAAAAAAGCCTACGCCGGTCTTTCTGCCGAGTTTCTTCTCTTCTACCATCTTCTTGAGAAGCGGCTGCGGAGCATATTTCTCATCCTTAGTCTCATTGTAGAGAACTTCCATAATCGCAAGGCAGATATCCAGACCAATCAAATCACCCAAATGAAGCGGTCCCATAGGATGGGATGCGCCGAGCTGCATAGCAACATCGATATCCTCTGCAGAAGCTGTACCTGCATCCAGTACACCGATTGCCTCGTTAATCATCGGAATCAGGATTCTGTTTACAACAAAGCCGGGAGCTTCTTTAACCTGTACAGGAGTTTTGCCGATTTCCGTAGCGATAGCCGTAATCTTGTCAACCATCTCCTGAGGTGTATTCTCGCCTCTGATAACCTCTACCAGTTTCATTCTGTCAGCAGGATTGAAGAAATGCATACCAATCATCGGTCTGTCTAAGCCTTCTCCAATCTTGGTAATGGAAAGAGAAGAAGTATTGGAAGCAAACATACAGTCCTTCTTAACGATACCCATTAACTCTTTGAAAATTGCCTGCTTAATCTCCATTTTCTCAAGAGCAACCTCTACGATTAAATCGCAGTCTGTACAGATACCGTTTAAGCCGGTAGTAATCTTGCCCATGATCTCATCTGCTTTTTCCTGAGTAATTTTCTCTTTGCCGACAAGGAAATTCATATTCTTCTGAATCTTCGCTTTGCCGCCTTCTGCATACTCTTCTTTGATATCGCAGAGACAAACTTCATAGCCATCTGTCATAGCGAATGCCTGTGCAATACCGGAACCCATCGTTCCTGCACCGATAATACCTACTTTCATGGAAAACCCTCCTATATTTTTATTTTTTATTATTGTTTTTATTTGTTCTGGAACGGCTCTTTTACTTTCTCCTTATTCTTGTCTAAGAAAAATGCCATGCCGTATTTCTGGTCTTCTGTTTCAAAGCAGTCGCCGAATAATTTCTCTTCGATGACAATTGCTTTGTCCATATCCACTTCAAGTCCGTCGTTAATTGCTTTCTTGCAGTTACGTACGGCAATCGGCGCATTCTTTGCAATGCCTGCTGCCATTTTCTCTGCTGCCGCCATCAACTCTTCCTGCGGATAAACGGCATTCACAAGACCGATTCTAAGTGCTTCGTCAGCTTTGATGTTTCTTGCCGTATAAATCATCTGTTTTGCCATACCGGGGCTTACTAATCTTGCAAGTCTCTGTGTACCGCCGAATCCGGGTGTAATGCCAAGACCAACTTCCGGCTGTCCAAATACTGCATTTTCAGAACAGATTCTGATGTCACAGCTCATGGAAATCTCACAGCCGCCGCCAAGAGCAAAACCGTTTACTGCTGCAATTACAGGAATCGGGAATGTTTCCAGCTTACGGAATACATCGTTTCCTTTTTTACCGAATGCTTCTCCCTCTGCCTTGGTCAATGTACTCATCTCTCCGATATCCGCACCTGCTACGAAAGATTTCTGTCCTGCGCCTGTCAGAATCAAACATCTTACATTATCCAAATCAACAGCATCCAGTGTTTTATCCAATTCTTCAAGAACGGTGGAATTTAAAGCGTTAAGAGCTTTTTCACGGTTAATCGTAATCGTTCCAACCTGACCTTTTACTTCATATAATACAAACTCCATTGTTTTGTCTCCTTTTTTGAATCTTACTCATCCCGCGATGTTTGCTTGCGCAAACTCGCAGTTGAAAAATCTTTGATTTTTCAACTTAATCTCTCTCAACTATTGTAGCACAGCCCATACCACCGCCGATACACAGTGTAGCAAGACCTTTCTTAG
>CAMWMM010000597.1 GCA_947175285.1 uncultured Lachnospiraceae bacterium | reverse complement strand
CTCTGGCATCCTCCACCGTAGTCGGTTTAATCACACATACTTCCATACCCGAATCAGACATTTTTCTCATCTGCCTCATCGGCGTTACTTTCGGCATCACTTTCTTAATTGCTTTGTCTTCTTCAGTTACTGTATCTTCTTTCACTGGCAATGATTTTTTCACCGGTTCCGGTTCATCATAATAATCATCGTCATAGAAATCATCGTCTTCGTCATTCAATTTCATAGCATTTAAAAACTTATCCATAACGCTCATGCTGTATCCTCCATCTTAAACTGCATAAAAACGTTCTCCAAAAATACCTGTTCCCACTCTGATATGAGTGGCTCCCTCCATAACAGCAATTTCATAATCACCGGTCATACCCATAGAGAGAGTATCCATATAAACATTATCAATGTTTTTACGTTTTATGTCAACATATATTTGCCGTAATTTTTCAAAATATTGTCTGTTTTCTTCTGCATTTTCTACATATGGTGCAATTGTCATGAGTCCTTTTATAATAATATTCGGTAATTTGGCAATTTTCTCCGCCAGCCCCAATACCTCTTCACAGGTTGTTCCGAACTTCGATTCCTCCCCGGCTACATTCACCTCTATCAGAATGGATACCGTAACATTCTTTTTCACGGCTTCTTTGCTGATTTCCTCTGCAAGCCTGAAAGAATCCACACTATGAATTAAAAATACCTTATCGACAATATATTTTACTTTATTTCGCTGTAAATGTCCAATCATGTGCCACCGGATATCTTTCGGCATCTGTTCGTATTTATCTACCAGTTCCTGTACTTTGTTTTCTCCGAAATCCCGGCATCCATAATCATAAGCCTCTTTCAGCATTTCCACCGGTTTGGTTTTGCTTACGGCAATTAATGTCACATCTTCTGCGGTTCTGCCGCTCTTTGTACATGCCGCCGCCACGCGTTCCTCTACAGCTTTTATATTTTCCTGAATCATAATATTCCTCCTTAACCCGCGAGTTTGGGTTAGAAATTCTCAAGGAGAATGCAA
The DNA here is from genome assembly GCA_947175285.1 of uncultured Lachnospiraceae bacterium. The sequence continues at coordinate 2,011 of CAMWMM010000597.1, read as the reverse complement.
AGCATTCTCCGAATCGAGTGCTCTGGCACTCGATTTTTTATTCGTAGATGAAATCATTATCCTCTACCGTTGCCGCATCCAACACAATATAATCATACACATTCAAACCATACGTTGTATTGGATTTCACAATCGAATACTCATCATTGTGCGCCAGAATAATAATCTGCTTAAAATCCGCATAGCCTTTATTAATATTGTAAACTCCTATCAAAGAGCCCATTCTGCTGACCGTATGTTTTTCCGTAGAATCAGGTTTTACCAGTTGGCAGCCGCCCCATAAAACAGAATCATCCAGATAATATTCGTTCTCTGTTTCCTCATAAATGGTTGTCGCTACAAACTCCGTTGTCATATTTCCTGATTCTTCATCATATTTTTCCAACAAAACGCCATAAGTGCTGCTGTTATTCCCCTGCGTTACATAATCTTTCGGAACAATGAAAAACTCTTTTTCCACAATGGCGGAATTGGGAATTTTTAACCCCTTCTCATCCTCTAAAATCAGTTCAACATCAATAAAACGCTCTGTACAGAATGTTACCATGGAATTGGTAAACGTCAAAGATAGAAAAGTATCCCCGGCTTCATTTGTAAAAAGAGCAACCAGTCCCCATGACATATACTGATTTTTTAAGAAACGAACCTGCACATAAACATCTCTTCCTTCCTGCACTTTCGACGTAATGCCATTATCTAAAAGCTGCTTTTCTAACGATTCATCCACCGGAATCACAATAGACCAGTCTTCACCTGTGGCAAGTTTATAAACCGGATCTCCGGCTGCTACCAGTTCGTTATTCAATAAATGCTTTTTCTCATAATTTTTCTGGTCAAAATAATCCATGTTCATATCTTGCAGCGTCAGGTCTTCATAGCCGTCCACCGAATATATTACAATACCGCTCTCAGTTGCATTATAATAATCAATTAAAGCGGTATTGGAAGCTTCATTCAATGCCTTGGCATTTTCCAATATATTAGAACTGGCAAGTTTTATAACAGTTCCCTGCACATTATATTTAAAATTATAAATATCGGAAAAATTAGTTCTGTCAAATCCGTTGGCAAAAGACTCTATCTCTGTCTTTAATTCCGAAAGATCCTTATCTGAAAGAGAATTTTCCCCGGTCTCGCTTGTTTTAATGTAATCAGAAAGCCTCCCCGTCTCATCAATCGTATAAACCAGATTTCTGACCGCGATACGCTCTCCTTCTCTTGCATAATAGTTGGTATATCCGGCATTGGTACTGGTAATGATTTTTTCTGAACGCAGGGCAAGTCCCTTATAAATATTATCGGAAGACAGCGAGCCTTCTTTCACCTCATATCCGACAATATGCTCCGTTGACAGATACATAAAAACACAAATTATAACATAAATAAAAATAACGGCAAAAATAATCATTCCGATATTTAAATTAATCGGACGCCTGTATTTGGTTATGTTATTATTCCCCGAACCCGCCAAAACGCTCTCTCCTTTTTGCAACATACGAAAAACCCCGGACAGCCGAGGTTTTTATGTAATGTTCACTTTATAATGATACAATCACTTTTGATTTTACATTCTCGGATAACTCGTTTTCATCCAAAGAAACGCTCAAAACAAAATCGACGTTAAACTGTTTGCTGATAGATTCCAGTTTTTCAACAACGCTGTCAATGGCTGTTTCTTTCAGACAAGCGATATCTAAAAAGCTGTCAAAATACATCTGCTGCAAATCATGATCCTGAGAAATAATGCCGCAGATAAAACCAAGAAAGCCGTCACTGTTTGTAATCATATAATCGGAAACGTTAATCAGCCTGATTTTATTATTCAGTTCAAACATATGTTTTGTGCTCTTATCAAGGTAAACAACATTTCCTGCAACATCTTTTACTTCCGCATTTACTTTATCCAAGAGCTGTTTTGTCTTGCCTTTCCCTTTCTTGCCTACAATTAATTGAACCATGATAAACCCTCCTAAAGTAAAATAATACGATTCTTCTTACTATTTTATATTAT
>CAMWMM010000596.1 GCA_947175285.1 uncultured Lachnospiraceae bacterium | reverse complement strand
ATATATGCAGAATACAATACACATCACAATAGCATAGATATAGCAACTACCGCAGGATATCTTTTGCGAATTGACTGTTGGGAAGCAGAGAAAGGGCTAAAGACTACTCCCAGCTCGGAATGTGCCTTAAATGCTTTGGCAATAAATGAACCACTCGAATATGCAAGGCTATATCTTGAAGGAAATATGCAAATGTGGGTAGATGCAGAAGACTCATTAGAACTGTGGTAATGATTATAAAGTAAATATTATGTTAGGGCTGTATCGAATATTCTTTCGAACAGCCCTATTGTATTTTATTTGTGATATAAAAAGCGACAAAAGACAAAGGATTTTTTATTATTTTCATTTCGACATATTTCGTGTGCATAGATTGAATATCGTTTGCTTTTAATGTAAAATAGATAACAAATTGAAAATAAGGGCATGCAAATACTATGGAAGGAATTTGTAAGATATGGTAATTACAGAATATAATATGTCTGATATTGATGCAATGGAGGGACATGAATTTGAACATTTTATAGCAGCTCTGTTGCGGCAGTTAGGGTATCAAAAGGTTGAAGTCACACGAGGTTCTGGAGACCAAGGTGTAGATGTGTTGGCTGAAAAGGATGATATTCGATATGCTGTGCAGTGTAAGTGTTATACTACTGACTTGGGAAATACACCAATTCAAGAAGTTAACACCGGAAAAATGATTTATCAATGTCACGTTGGTGTTGTGGTGACAAATCGTTATTTTACGCAGAGTGCCAGAGAGGCAGCGAGGGCTACTGGAGTCCTTCTTTGGGATCGCGCTAAATTGGAGAAAATGCTCGCACAAGTGCAAGGAACTTCTAACATAGAAACGTTGACTCAGCAGAGTAAGGCTTCGATAGTGTCATGGAGTGGAAGTCCCCTATTGCAACGAGGGGCAATTGCATTAAAAGATAGGGAATGGAAAAAAGCCGTTCAGTTTTTTGATCGAGTGCTAAATACTGATCCAGAGAATGCTGAAGCATATTTGGGTATTGTGATGGCAGAAGCGGAATTGTCTGATATAGATGAGTTTATGAAATTTTATGGCCAATATCCTCATAAATTAGACGAAAAAAATCTCAACCATGTTAAAGAATTTGCTAGACCGGAGTTGAGCGCATGGTTCATAGAAGAGGATCAACGGATAGAGAAACTGGGAAAAAAACGGAAAAATCTTATAATTTGCTTAAAAAGGATAAAGGAGAAAAAAGAAAAAGAACTGGAACGGGAGCGGGAAGAGAAACATAAAGAAACTATAGTTCAGTTAACATCTATTCGTGACTCTCTTAAAAGGCTTGTATCTCCAATTTTAGTGAGCGGTTCCAAACATATTGTAGGCTTAAAAGCAGATGGGACTGTTGTAGCTGCAGGTGACAACCAACATGGACAGTGCAATGTTTCGGACTGGCGAGATATCGTGGCTGTGGCTTGCGGACAAGTTCATACTGTTGGTTTGAAGGCAAACGGAACTGTTGTAGCTACGGGGGCCAATCGCAACAAGCAGTGTAATGTTTCAGAATGGAAAGACATTGTGGCTGTGGTTTGTAGCAGTTTTCATACTATTGGTCTAAAAGCAGATGGAACTGTTATAATTACAGAAGAATCTGAATATCATGTGAATTATGGCCATCGTGATATACCAGATTGGCGAGATATTATGGCTGTGACTTGCAATAATTCTTTGTGTAGCAATGAGGCTATTATAGGTTTGAAAACAGATGGAACTGTTATAGCTACAAGCGACGAAAATGATAAGTGCAATGTTTCAAGTTGGCAAGATATTGTGGCCGTAGCTTGCGGAACATCTACTGTTATAGGTTTAAAAGCAAATGGGGCAGTTGTAATTACAGGTGATGAGGATGGTGAGTATGATGTTTCTGATTGGCGGAATATTGTTGCGGTGGATTGCAGGCATTTACCATTAGGGCTGAAAGCAGATGGGACTGTTGTGGGTTTTAATTTAAAGGGAAAAGCCAATTGGACAGATCTTGTGTCTATTGCAACAGGAGATTTTCATAATGATACTGTAGGTTTGAAATCGGACGGGACTGTAGTAGTTGAGGGTGCGGATCTCATGTATGATGGCAATAGTAACGTCTCTAGTTGGATGGATATTGTAGCTGTGACGGTGGCAGATAATTGTATTGCTGGACTGAAATCAAATGGCTCTGTGGTGATAACGGGTATGAAGATAACAAGAATTGGTCAAAGAATTGGTCAAATTGTTCATAGAGATTGGTGTGATATTCTGGAATGGGATTTGCTTAATAATTTAGATGCTTTGAGAAAAAGGCAATCTAAGGCTAAAGCTTCTTTAATGGCAAAGGCTGAGGCGGAACATCGTCAACAGACTGAACTTAGAGCAAAATTGAAAGCGGAATTTACCATGAAAAAATCTGCACTCAAATCTGAACGGAACGCACTTAGTACTGAGCTTGCGAGCCTCAGGGGTCTGTTTACTGGTAAACGGCGTAGAGAAATTAAGGAACGGTTGGTAGAAATTAGTAAAGAAGAATGGAATTTATATAGACAAGAAAATAATCATGGCGAATGATTAACATTCATGGGAAAAGAAAAGTCAAATAAGTTCGAGTAGTACACGCCTGTATTATTTTTTATGGCAGATGATCTATAGGATTACTTGTCATACATGTGATATAAGTAATTATGCGAATTTCTTGTTGCTAATAAAATCTGGATATATTTTTCTGAAAGTGAGAACCTTATGGGAGAAAAAAGAGTTGGCATAGGTAAACAAAACCATTTTCGTAGTGCAATTTTTGCAGTTGCTTGGGTTGATTTGTTAGGATATGGGTCAATGCTTAGAGAATGTAACTTTGATCCAACTTCGAAACAAGCGAAAACGGCATTAGTGAGATTAGAAAAATTTAATAAATTATCCTTGGAACATTCTGTAGCAGCGTTTCCGATATTACAAGTTAATGATGGAATTGCATCTTGGCGAGAATTATCATTCAGAACAAAAAGTGTAACCCAAGATTTTATAGAT
>CAMWMM010000595.1 GCA_947175285.1 uncultured Lachnospiraceae bacterium | reverse complement strand
TGTATGATCCGACCGAAGGGGAGATACTGCTGAATGGAATTGACATACGAAAATACAATTATCATGAGTATATGCAGTTATTTTCCGTTGTGTTCCAAGATTTTAAGTTGCTTTCTTTTGAACTGGGTCAAAATGTTGCCGGCAGCACGAATGTAGAATTAAAAAAAGCGGAACAGTGTCTTCGTGACGCAGGTTTCGGGAAACGTCTTGACGAGCTTCGCGATGGCCTTTCGACAGCTATTTATAAGGACTTTGATGAGAATGGTGTTGATATTTCCGGGGGAGAGGCGCAGAAGATTGCTTTGGCAAGAACTTTATATAAAGATGCGCCATTCCTTATACTTGACGAGCCTACGGCAGCACTTGATCCGATTGCAGAGTTTGAGACATATAGCAGAACGAGTCAAATGATAGGGGAGAAGTCGGCGGTATTTATCTCGCATCGCTTATCCTCTTGCCGATTTTGTCAGGATATTGCAGTATTCCATGAGGGCAGGCTGATTCAACGCGGCAGACATGATGAATTAGTTGCTGATAAATCCGGTAAATATTTTGAACTTTGGAATGCACAAGCTCAATATTACGCATGATATGCGTAGTATTGAGCTCGCCCAGTATTATTTGTAAAGTACCATTTATAATACACATTCTTTGTTATCCTATATCCATAAAACCTGACTTTGAAAGTTGAATTAGAAAACATAGTGCTAAGCCATTGATTAAAACCTGTGACTTAGCTTTTTTGCTAACCTTAAAGTATAAGTTGTCAGCGTTACAGTATGTATGAGAGGTATCAAAGGCATACAGCCGCGGTATCTGAAGGTTGTAGATTTCAATAATCTTTTTGCATTTCCAGCCGATATAATGTATACAAGCAGATAAATTTTAGATATAATATATACAGAGTAGACTTGGGTAACTAAACAGATGTCAGGAGAAATTACTTATTGGAAGATTTTAAACAAAAGATAAGAAATAGACCTATAGTAATTACGGATATTGCAATTTCAAAGGTTCCAAGAACGCATCTTCAGGGATTTAATTTTGAAGAGAACGGATTTATACAAGAACAGCATAAAAGATTATTAGAAACTGCGAAAGAATATAATGATTCTAATGAGGTTGGAATATTAATTGATATTATAAATTGGGATACATGGCTGATAATGGGTGAAAGAAATAACATAGAGATGAAACATAATCCGGAAGCATATGAGGCAATGATATCACATGGTAAAAATACCTTGATGTTTATGCATAATCATCCAAGCACAAGTACTTTTTCCGGAACGGATTTCAAAACCTTTTGTAATTATGACTCACTATATTTTATGACAGTAGTGGGAAATGATGGTAGTGTATGGGTACTAACTAAGCAAAATGGGTTTGATTCGGGTGCTGCTTTATCATATTATGCTGAATTGGCAAAAAAATATAATATGTATAAAAATAATGGAACGCGTGCAATGAAAGAATTGTTGAAAAATTGTGATAAAATAGGGCTATCATATAAGATAGGAGGGAAAAAAAGATGACAAGTAAAAAACTGGAGTTACAGTATGCTATAAATCAAATTAAGAAACCACCGATTAAAGGTAATATACAAGATGTTACAGCACCGCAGGAAGAAATAGAAAAAAGATTGAGACGAGATAAACAATTAGAGGAAGTTGGTATAAGCACCTCAAATTTTGATTTCTTTTTCTTTGATGGATATGAAGATGAGGATGTATTGGAGGCACTGATTCTGGTAAATGAGGGAAAAGAGATACCACAAGAATTAAAAGAAAAGTTATTACAAAAGAAGAAAGAAGCTGAAAAGTGTCAGAATTATCAATGAAGAAGATATAGTGTGTAGTATTATTAAATAGATATAAGAATCTTTTAAAAAGACGCCATTACTTATAGCGATATAAGTGATGGCGTCTTTTTAAAAGTACCATTTATAGTACACTCTCTTTGCTATCCTTTACTCATAAGATACATCCAAAGAAAAAGATTGAAAAAATCGAACATTTGTTTTATTATAGAGTTAGAACATCTGTTCTGGTTTGAAAAGAGAAAGGAGAATGGTTATCTATGAGAGAAGAAAGTACATTCCGGAGAAATGCTGCATTTATCATCGCAGTAATAGTGTCCGTTTTGGTAGTGCTGTTCTGTGCAAAGGAAACCGTGATGAGTCAGGGCAGGTCAGATGTTAAAGGGAAGAAAAGCTATTATGCTGCAATGGAAGCGGAATACCGTGCCGATATGGAGAAGGTGCTTGAGGGAGAGGGTTACGCCGGCAGCGGCATCACCGTCAGATGGGTATCGGAAAACGAGGGAACAAGAACTTATACGGTAATGATACACCATAGAAGGATAGATTATTTAGATGAGAATGAAAAAGAAAACCTTGTAAATAAACTTGTCAAAACAGAGTTTATTGACGAGAAGTGCAGTTTTCAATATGAGTTTATAACATTATAAAGTTTATTTTTTAAGAAATGAAGTGAATGACATTTCGCAGGTTTGGGATTATAATAATACGAGAAGAATGGTAAGGCAGCACAGAACGCTGACAAGGTATCAAGTATCAGAAACGTATTAATTATCAGAAATGGAGCAGAAAATGAGACATAATCCACAACCACAGGAAATGTACAGACATTTTAAAGGCAATCTGTATCAGATCAGATGTCTTGCAAAGCATAGCGAGACAGGAGAGATGATGGTCGTTTATCAGGCAATGTACGGAGATTTTCAGGTCTATGTAAGACCGCTTGATTCTTTTATGGAAGAAATAGACAGAAGAAAATATCCGAACGCTGCCGGACGATACCGGTTTGAACTGATGGGCGCACAGGATGCAGCTCAGGAGACAGCAGACCGGATTGATACGGAATGGGAAAAACCGGCACAGGAACCGCTGAAAGAAGAAAAGGCGGCGGAGCCTGTAGTGCATGTGCCGGATGAACAACAGGAAGAACTGAATATTGATCCTCTGGTATTACAATTTCTGGATGCGGATTCTTACGAGCAGCGGCTGGAGATTTTAAGCAGGCTTCA
>CAMWMM010000594.1 GCA_947175285.1 uncultured Lachnospiraceae bacterium | reverse complement strand
CAATATATAATTGCAGAGAATTTGATGAAAAAGAATTATTTTTACACTATGGAAAAGAATTGGGAATGGAGTTGGTTCTTTGTGCGGATGCTCCGACGCTTGACAATATATCATTATCTAAAGAAAGTGAATGTGTAGATATCATTACTTCTAAGATTACGAGAGAGATGATGGCGGCATTTCATGAGAACGGTGTGAAATATCTGACAACAAGAACAATCGGATACGATCATATCGACATAGAGGCGGCAAAGGAATTTGGCATCAAAGTGGCAAACGCGCCTTACGGGCCTAATGGTGTTGCCGATTATACGGTGATGTTAATATTAATGTCTATCCGAAAGATGAAAAGGATTATGGAGCGTACCAATATACAGGATTATACGCTAGTCGGTATTCAGGGAAAAGAATTAAAGGATTTAACGGTAGGAATCATCGGAACAGGAAGGATTGGCAGAACTGTGATTCAGAACTTATCCGGATTTGGATGTAAAATACTTGCATATGATTTATATGAACAGGAGAGTGTGAAGCAGCATGCGCAGTATGTTTCGCTGGAGGAGCTGTTTGCACAGGCGGATGTGATCTCTTTGCATACGCCGCTTACCGATGAGAATTATCATATTATCAATGAAAATAACATTGCAGCAATGAAAGACGGTGTCGTCATAATTAACACAGCAAGAGGCGGACTGATAGATTCACAGGCTTTGATTAGCGCTGTGGAGTCTGGGAAAATCGGTGCAGCGGGTTTGGATGTTGTAGAAAATGAGTTCGGACTATACTATTATGACCACAAATCGGATATATTAAATAATAGAGAGTTGGCAATTTTAAGGGGGTTTCCAAATGTTACCGTATCCCATCACATGGCTTTTTATACGGATAACTGCGTAGAAACCGTTGTACGGGACTCTCTGCTTGGCTGTAAACTTTTTATGGAGGGAAAAGAAAACCCGTGGGAGGTCGCTTAAGTGCAGAAATGGATAAAGATTATTTTTGCTGTATATCTTTTAGTATTAGTGAAAGTTATTATTTTTAAATATCCCTTTGAGCAACTCTATGCTATCGCTCAGACATGGCGGAGGGATGTGATTTTAGAGGGACTGGGAACTGCGAATTTTGTCCCTTTTAAGACCATTAAGATGTATATTAAATATGCCGATAAATTAAATAGCTTTGAGAATCTGGCGGGTAATATACTGGCATTTGTGCCTTTTGGATTCCTGCTTCCTTTGGTGCGGAAAAACAAGAGCAATTTAGCCGATATCTTTGCTAATGCCCTGATTCTGGTTGTGGGGATTGAAGTATTTCAGCTTTTCAGCGCTTTTGGTGCATTTGATGTGGATGACATCATTTTGAATTGTCTTGGCGCTGTCATAGGTTATTTTGTGTATAACAGATGTTACCATTTGTTTCCGGTTTTGCAAAAGGTCTGTCAATGCGACCGGGAAGAAAAAATAGAGGAGGATGATTATGGAGCGTATTTTGAAGAAAATTAGAACTAATGTGGTCATATCGGCGTTAATCTGCATTGCACTGGGCGTCGTATTAGTAATATGGCCCGGTATGTCTGTGCAGGTGGCTTGTATGGCAATCGGTGCGGTACTGATTATCAATGGAATCAGCAGACTGCTGAATTTTATTTTCGGAAGAGACGGCAGTCTGTTTTCCCAGATGAATCTGGTTATGGGCATCATTATTACGGTAATCGGCGTCTGGATTTTTTTGCAGCCGGAGAAAATCATTGCCATGATACCGATTCTGGTAGGCATTATCATTATCATACACGGCGTTAATAATTTGCAACAGGCGGTAAATCTCTGCAAGAGTCAGTATGATAAGTGGTGGGTGGCGCTGCTGCTGGGGCTTTTGACAGTTGGGTTAGGCATCCTGCTTATTTGCAATCCGTTTGAGGCAATCGATACACTTGTTATGTTTATTGGCTTGTTCTTGATTTATGACGGTGTTTCCGATATCTGGATTGTTTCCAGAGTATCCTACGCGGCGAAACAGATAAAGCAGGACTTAGGAGCGGTAGATGTAGAGGCGGAGGAAATTGAATAGACGCTGGCTGGACTTAATACTCTGATTATGGTATAATATATATAACTGATACCATTGAATTGCTTCAGGAGGTGGGTAACATGCCTAGTGATAAAGAGATGATAAACAACTTAATTGATACTTATTCAAATTTACAGCGTATTAAAAATGCCGAAAATGTTGAAAAAGAACTTGATTATCAATTAACTTTGGTAAAGGCAAAATTGGAGTCTTTTGGCATTGTTACAAGTGAGTTGGATATTAAAAAATAAATATATAAATATAGTATAGATACAAAAGCAATGAGAAAGGCAGAGATATTGATATGAGAATCGGCGGTATCGGATATGTTTATCCTACATATGTATATAATCCCAATACGGTAAGCGCATACAGTCTGAACAAATTATCCAGAATATCGGATGATGTGTTGGATAAGAAAACAGAATATACGAGACCTGAGCCGGAAGAAGAAAATCAGAATCCGCTCCGAAAAGGGCAGACACGCGATTTTGAGGGCATTCTGGCAAAGCAGATGCAACAGGGGCAGAGCCGTGCGGCGCGAATGATGACGAGTAGAGACTCGGAAAACAATACAAGTGTTATGCAAATGCAGAGAGCAATGCAGGCATATGGAATGTCTATGATAGCATAAAACAGAATAAGAATAAATCAAATCCTCATTTAATTATTAAGTGGGGATTTTTCTGTGGACCGATATTTGCACGATGACTGGAACTGAGGGATTTCTATTTGCGGATAATTCGATAACAGTTGATTTTTGGAGCTTCAAAATCCAAAAGTTTAATGTACTTTAATTTTTTCTCTTCCATATAGGGCTTGGCAATGCTTTCCGGGACAAAGCTGATACCGTCTGATGTAAGCAGATAAGGAATCAGTTTCGTACCGTTATCAATTTCAAATCCAAACTGAAAGTGGGGCGGAAATAATTCCCTGATAAAAAGCCCGACCTCCTGTAAGGCAAAGTGACAATATAAATAG
>CAMWMM010000593.1 GCA_947175285.1 uncultured Lachnospiraceae bacterium | reverse complement strand
ATTATGCGCCGATTAAGATTGGCGCCCATGTATGGATTGGCTCTAATGCAACTGTGTTGCCGGGAGTGACGATTGGGGATTATGCTGTGGTTGCGGCAGGAGCCGTAGTAACACGGGACGTTCCTGCCATGACGGTAGTGGGAGGTGTTCCTGCAAAAGTGCTGAAAAAGGTTAAGGAATCGTCAGGAACAATTCCTACGGAAAAGGAGGAGCGTTATGAAACGGCTGTATAATTTTATGCTGGCTGTTCTGCTTATCGTTATGTTATCAGCTTGTGGAATACAGCCGGGAACTGATTCCTCTGCGGATAAAGTGTCGGAGCAATATGTGCAGACAGAAAGTGCAGAAACAACAGGGCAGGCAGAACAGAAGCCGTCAGCAGCACCGGAAAGCATACAGGCGGAAACACATACAGAAAATAATGTGGCGAATGGGGAAGAACAGCAACAAAAACAGGATGGTGATAATTCAATGGCTGGAGATATTTCTTTTAATTTTGAAACAAAGACAGTTGTATTAAACAGCGGGTTTGAAATGCCTATATACGGAATCGGCACATACAGCCTGACCGGGGACACCTGTGTGGAATCCGTTACGGCGGCATTAAACAGCGGAGTCCGTCTGATTGATACTGCCTATATGTACCATAATGAGGAAAGTGTGGGAGAGGCTGTCAGGAACTCCGGCGTACCGAGGGAGGAAATCTTTGTCATCACAAAACTATACCCGAACCAGTTCTCTGATCCGGAAACTGCGATTGAGGAAGCACTTGACAAATTAGATGTAGAATACATTGACATGATGCTTTTGCACCATCCCGGGGCAGGCGATGTGGAAGCATACCTTGCAATGGAAAAAGCAGTTGCAGACGGCAAAATCCGTTCACTTGGTCTATCAAACTGGTATGTAGAAGAACTGGAGGAATTTTTACCGCAGGTAAATATTACCCCGGCTCTGGTGCAGAATGAAATACACCCATATTATCAGGAGAATGATGTAATACCATATATTCAGAGTCTTGGGATTGTGGTGCAGGGCTGGTATCCGCTTGGCGGCAGGGGATATACGGCAGAACTGCTTGGGAATCAAGTGATTTCGGAAATTGCACAGGCGCATGGGAAATCCTCGGCACAGGTCATTCTCCGATGGAATCTGCAAAAAGGTGTCGTAGTCATTCCCGGTTCCAGCAATCCCGAACATATTCAGGAAAACACAGAATTGTTTGATTTTGAATTGACGGGGGAGGAAATGGAGCGTATCAATGCACTTGACAGAAATGAGAAACATGATTGGTATTAAGAATAGTAGAACAGATATAAAGCGGAGGTAGCATATGAAAGTTTTAGCGATTAACGGCAGCGCAAGAAAGGACGGGAATACAGCAATCCTTATCAATACAGTATTTGAGGAGCTGCATAAGGCAGGAATTGAAACGGAGATGGTGCAGCTTGCCGGAAAAATCATTGAGCCATGCAAGGCTTGTTGGGCTTGCGGTGGAAGAAAAAACTGCGTGCATAAAAAGGATATATTTCAGGAAATTTTTGAAAAGATGGTACAGGCGGACGGGATTATTCTTGGTTCATCGGTTTATACGGCAAATGTTTCTGCAAATATGCAGGCATTTTTGGAACGGGCATCAGTGGTAGCAGATATGAACAAAAGTGACAATTTACTCCAATACAAAGTTGGTGCGGCTGTCACGGCGGCACGAAGGGGCGGCGCACTTACCACGCTTGATGCAATGAACCATTTTTTCATGCTGCAAAATATGTTTGTGGTCGGTTCTTCTTATTGGGCAATGGCGTATGGGCAAATGCCGGGAGATGTCCAGAAAGATGAAGAAGGGCTTGATACAATGAAAAATCTTGGTCAGAATATGGCATATTTACTGAAAGCGCTGAAAGAAAGGCGGGCTGGTTAATGAGGAGAACAATTAGCTTATTACTTTCTTTTACAATGATATTTGTTTTGGCTGCTTGTGGTCGGTCTGTTGCAACTGAAGAGCAAGAAGAAATGAAATCTGCTGTGCAGAAAACAGAAGAATCGTCTGAAACATCTCAAATTGTGACAGAGGAGAAAAAGCAGGAAACAGAAAAACAGCCAAATACAGAAACGGAACTGTCTGAATCCGTTTCTGCATCAGCAAGGGGACAGGAGAAAGATGTGAGTACAAGAACATTGGTTGTATATTTTTCATGTACAGGAACTACTGAACTTATAGCAGAGTATGTTACAGAGATTTTAGGAGCTGATATTTACGAAATTATACCTGAAAATCCATACACAGAGGCGGACTTGGCATATTATACAAATGGTCGTGCTGATCAGGAACAGGATGACCCTGATGTGCGTCCGGCAATTTCCGGAAGCGTGGAAAATATAGACGACTATGACACTATAATTCTCGGTTATCCGATTTGGCATGGTCAGGCTCCCCGTATTATCAGCACTTTTTTAGAAAGCTATGATTTTTCTGGAAAGACAATCATTCCATTTTGTACTTCTCATAGCAGTGGGATTGGTTCCAGTGCATCTAATCTTCATGCTCTTTGTTCGGAGTCCACAGAATGGGCAGACGGAAAGCGGTTTGAAGGTGGAGCTTCAAAGGAAAGTGTTGAGGATTGGATTGAAGAAACAGGGATTGAGTGAAACGAAATAGTAGCGATTTCTTATTATTTGTGCATAAGAAAAAGATCTGTTTGTTATAAAAAGAATAGCAGATTTTTGTATTACATGAGGTGTGCTATGAGGCAGAAGAAAGTGCTTTGTGGCACATCTCTTTTTCACTAAAAGTGCAAATAATGTAAAATTTTTTGTTGACTTTGCTTATTTGATTTCTTTGGGATTTTGTTAGAACGCAAATTTATTTTTGGGTAAAAATCCTTTGTTTTTCACAAGGCATACTCTACGAAAAATGAGAATCTTTCAAGGGGGGTAGGGGGAAATATTTCCCCTTAGTGCAAGCCAAATTTTACAGAGTTTCCGCAAGGAAAAATCTATGAAAATTCTGCCTGTGGACGTCCACAAGCAGTGCTTGCTATGATTATACCGATATCGGTATAAGAATAGTTCTACCGACTTT
>CAMWMM010000592.1 GCA_947175285.1 uncultured Lachnospiraceae bacterium | reverse complement strand
GGCTGCTTTAGCAGCACATTGAACCTACCGGCTTTAGCCGGTAGTGGTTGAGTTCTCCGGAAAAATATGAAGAGATACAGATTCAATTTAATAATCACATGAAGCCTCAAAAGAAGAATAAAAACTTTTTGATTGACTATGATATAAGATTGGCTGCTTTCACAAGAAATGGTCTTATCGTAAAGGAAGTAGATAATGGAGTAGAAATATCAAATAATAAATATCCGCAGATGTTTGGTGCATTACTTGCATTGGCCAAATCCGTCTCATCAGTGAAGACATTTGGTATGCAGGGGTTTTACCATTGTGAATTCCGTATGATTACGAGTCAACATAAACCGGATTTTAATGATATTCTTCAACCCTTAAGTGCGGACAACAAGGAAATGATGATAAAGTTCAATGAAATTGCATTGCAGGGCAAAATGAATCCATCCTATAACACGTTTTGGAAAGTTAATTATAAGTGGAAAAACAGGCAAGTAATGCAGCTCTCTATAGCCGGAAAGGATCTTACGGTAACGGTGACCGGTGCAGTCGATGAGGGGCAAAGAAAGTTGTTAACAGAATATGTGAAAGAAGAGGATCCGGCATTTGTTGCGCTTATACAGGATAACTTGACAGCTTGTACCGGTTGCGCATATGACCACATAGGAGTAATCATTGATGTGTTCGGTACACCAAGAAGGGTGTGTTCGAATGCAATTAGTGTTCGAGTGAGAAATCCTGATGAAAAAGATATTACGTTTCTGACAAAATTTATAGAATACAGAAAAAAGCTAATCATTTGGTCATTAGAATAACACACTAACCACAAAAAAGAAAGGAATAACGATATGAAAAAAATTTTAGAACATCAAGTTCCCTTTCCGGTGGATGCGGAATCGGACAACTTTACTGCGGCACTTGCATCTGCGCTGGTCATTGCACGTGGATATACAGAGGAAACGTCATATTGGTGTACGCAGAACCGATGCTATTGCATCCATTGTAGCCCCTGCGGCGACAATCTGTCGGAACGCCACCAGACGTCTATCTACCACTGCCTTTTGACAGCATCGACACTGGCGTTTGGTTTCGATTATCCATGGGATGACACCGTGGATCCCCATTCCCTGCCGGGATTTTCTAACGGCTGGCGCTGGGATGACAATTTTGTTGATGAACTGGCACGTTTTGCGGGATTTTCCTATCTGCGCTTTGACGGTACAAGCGCACAAGAAGAGGTACTTTCCACAATGAAATGTTCTTTGGATGCCGGTTTCCCGACTCTGCTGCGGTTAGAAAACGAAATGGCATGGATTCTTGCAGTGGGCTATGATGCAGATACTGTATATGGCTTGGATTCACAATTTCATGCTTTGCCCGATAACTGGCATTCCATGCTGCGCGACGCAATCGTCATCACCGACAACACTGCGCCTGACATGTCCTACAAAGAGCTCCTGGAACGCATCGTATCTGCCCTGTCCTATGATGAGCATACGGCGCTTGAAAGCGTAATTATGGATGCGCTTGACCATGTGACGATGGAAAACGCCATGGACACCGCCGGCATGATGTGCGGCATCTGCAGTGTGCCAATTGAAGCAAGATGGCATGCCGCAGAAGCATTCATCGGAGTCGATAACCTGCTATGCAATATTTGCACAAATAAAGAAATACACAGTCGACTAAGCGATGTTTTTTTTGCACAGTATACCAAGGATGGAAATGGTGAAACACATGGTATCGGATGGCAGATATGGAGCGCGCTTGGTGTGGGACCCGAGACCGGATATGATATTACCCCGCAGTCCGCAGATTTGATTTTACAAAAGAAAACACAGGATACGCTGAAACGCCTGTATGCGAAGATGTTTGAAAACGACCGCGCCGTGTGTGCTGAAATTCGGGATTGTCTTGAACAATTGTAATATATCAAAGACACTGTATTATAAGTCAATGGGCGATTGCTAATCTGTTGAACCATAGATGCAGGCAAGCGTCTGTACAATCTTTCACAGAGAGGTTGAATAGAAAAATGTAATTGTAATACAATGATTAAGCGGAAAAGCCGCAAAACCCTAGAGTTTATGGGTTTTGCGGCTTAGTTCAGATTATTCGGACTCTACAACTTCCGATTTGTTTTTTGGGATTTTGTACTATAGTTTTGATATTTTGAAAGTGAATAACCAATAAAGAAAAATGCTTAAAATCATATTATAAAAGATTCTAAGCTTTTTTTGTCAAATATTCAGATTATCTTCAGCATCTATAAATATCTGCATTTCGTTATTTAAATAAAGCCTTGTGTATTCAAGTAAATTGTCTATTGCCATTGCATTTAGAACGTGATCAGTCTATACTGTAGTTTTCAATACTTCTTCTGCTTTGTTACAGTCAATTCGTAGTATGTATCCATCAAATGTCGTTATATCAATACTGTTATGGTACATATTGTAGCTTGCGGAAATAAAATTCATATCATCAACTCCTTGTGTTCTAAAATTTAAGCATATCTTTCAGTTCGATTACCTTTTCCTTACTTGTTATTTAACTTGAATTCCCCACCCTATTTGATAACTACATTTAATCCTTTTCCAAGCTCATCAAGAAATTTGCTGATCCGCTGGGAATGTATATCCGCTTCTGGGTAAAGGACATTTGCGAAGCTGCCATCGTACCATGTATTAGCGTGTGAATTGGCTTTATCGGATAAAACATAGTACTCTGCCATAACCCAGAGAGTATTCTTATTTTGATAGCTGATGCTGTACAGGAACTCGTCATGGTGTTCTCCGCTGGTTCCCACATAGACCTCCACGGTCCATGACTCCGATTCATGGCGTAGCCTTTTGTAGGTCTCATCCGGCATCCGCTTTCGGTTGCCCCCGCCGTAAAAGGCATCCAGTGTTCCTGACGGATCTTGTGCTGCCAGTAATAGTAATACATTTCCAAAATACCATTATCTACCAGCCATTTTCTTTAAACTTTTTGAAAGTATTTCAATCAGTTCACCATATCTGTTCATTTTGTGTTATAATGTTTTATGTGAAAGGGAAAGCTCACCTGCGATAAATTTAGTGTTTTCAAGGGTTAGCGGAGATTTT
>CAMWMM010000591.1 GCA_947175285.1 uncultured Lachnospiraceae bacterium | reverse complement strand
CCTTGATACCGCTTGTCACCGCACTGAAATTGATAAAATCGGCTTTCGTTTTTTGGGCAATAATACCGGCAAGCGTTGTTTTGCCGACTCCCGGAGGTCCCCAAAATATCATCGAAGAAATCTGGTCTTTTTCAATCAACTGTCTTAACATTTTCCCCTGTCCGAGCAGGTGCTCCTGTCCGATAAATTCCTCTAATGTCTGCGGGCGCAGACGGCTTGCAAGGGGAATCGTTTCTACCGTGTTATCCGGCATGGCATCAAACATAGTAAGCTGTTCCATTATCTTTCCTCATCGTCACTGTGAAAATTCCTTTATCTCCATGAGTATTTTAGCAAACATTTGTTCTGTTTGCAAGGTCAACCTGCTATTATCCTCTCTGCCAATAATCTAAATCCGGATATAGTGCGTATATTTCCTCACATGTCATATCGGTCACGTCATGCTCTCTGACAAGAACTCCCATCTCATAATAAAAAAGTGTATCGATAAGGTTTCCCTCCTCATTATAAGAAGATGTATCGGTTATCCACGCCAATTCCCTTGTCGCCGTATATTCCCCATCCACTACTTTATATTCTACAACATGTTGATCACAAACACCCATGCACCAGCTATCTATCAACCTTTGCTCCAAATATTCTACGGAAGATACTGTTGCCGGAAAGGAATCATACCATACAAATTCACCCGAATTCTCATTCCAGATAATACCTTTATAACATCCAAAGCTTCCTCCGCTTCCACTTAAATACCCCTCATAGATAAACAAATCCGTACAACCGTCATAATTGATATCGAGCGGTGCGGTAAAATAGTTATGAAAAGGATAATACATATCATATCCTGCCAGCTCCGGAAACGTGACAGTCTGCCAACAGACTTCCTGTCCCTCCCATATACCGTTTAAAACGGCAATATATTCTCTTTCTACATTGCGCTGGCTGTACACGCTCACACAGACCGTATAAACATCCAGTCCCCTTACCCTTTCCAGTCTGATGTATTCCGGAAAACCGCCTTTTTCCGCCAGTTCTTTTTCTACTTTTGCGACACATTCTTCTTCCATAAGGGAGAAAAACGGCGTCATGGCTTCTTCTCCTTTTTCATCCTCCCCTTCATAGGCAATGCTGAGTGCATATTCGTTTTTCCTGCGGTTCTGCTGCCAGCACTCCGCCAGTTCCCCTATCAGCGTACTTGTATCCAAATCGCTGTTTTCCACATAAATCCTATAAGGAAGATCAGGCGACTGTTCCAGCTCTTTTTGTACTTCTAAGAGAGTTTCCGCATCCGTAATCTCTCTTCCTGTGGGAATATAAGAATATTTCAGGCGTTCAAAATCTTCCCATTCTATGTAATTTTCCATATAGGAGACATATTCCTGAGCCACATTCTCTTTCCCTGACAACATGGGGATGCTGCAAATGCATAGTATCTGGCATATTGTTTTTAACATATATTTCTCTCCTTCTCCTTTTCGCTTACAAGTATGACTGACTAGCCTTTCCACCAGTAGTCTAAATCCGGATAGAGTTCGTATTTATCCGTATATCCCATATTCGGGTGCTCCCTGATAAGAACACCCATTTCATAATAAAAAACAATTTTTTCTTTCTCGTTCCATACCAGTTCCCTTGTTGCTTTATATTCTCCGTTTATTACTCTATATTCCGTAATATATTCCACACCCCATTCCGAATCGGAATCCCTGTGATATATCATTCTTTGTTTATCAAATTGTACATGGGATACCCGTTCCGGAAAAGATTCATACCATACAAATTTTCCTAATTCTGCTTTCCAGATAATGCCGTGATATTCCCAACTACCTCCCGCCCTTTGCGGAAGGCTTTCTCTTATAAATAAATCCGCACAGCCGTCATAATTAATATCCGCTTTCATCGCAGCGTATTCATCATATGGCGGATATTTAAGATATTGATATGAAATCAGATTACTGTCATAAATACTTTCTGTCGCCGGAAATGTCACATACTGCCAACAGACTTCCTGCCCCTCCCATGTTCCATTCAGGATGATAAGGAACTCTTCTTTATATGATTCCTCTCCATCGATTTTTTCTCCGGGAATATAGATACAAAACGTATAAATATCCAGTCCGTTCAGTCTTTCTAATCTGATATAACTTGGAAAGCCGCCTTTTTCCGCCAGTTCTGTTTCTACCCTTGCGCTGCATTCCTCTTCCATAAGACTACAAAACGGCATCATTGCATCTTTTCCTTTTTCTATTTCCCCCTTATAAGCAACACCAAGTGCATATTGGTTTTTCCTACGATTCTGCTGCCAGCATCCTGCCAGTTTCCCTATCAATTCACTTGTATCCAAATCGCCGTTTTCCAAACGAATATAGAAAGATTCATCCTGAAGCTGCTCCAGTTCTTTTTGCACTTCTAAGAGCGTTTCCGTATCTGCAATGTATTTTCCCTCGATGGCAGAATACTCTTGTTGTTCAAAATTCTCCACTTCTATACAATTTTCTATGTAGGAGACATATTCCTGCCCTACATTCTCTTTCCCTGACAGCATAGGGATACTGCAAATAAACATTATTTGACATATTGTTTTTAACATACATTCTTGTTTCCTTTCAGGTCATCGCAGCAATCCATGCCGCTATAAACTTATTATAAAATAGACTTGCATCATTTCTGTATCATTTTTGCATCATTTTTGCATCATCTTCCCTATAATTGCAAAAAAAGAGTAATCTCCTGATTACTCTTTTTCTAAAGAAACATGCTGTCATTCTCTATTCCATTGTTACTTTTTTAATAACATCCTCTAACTGCTCCCGCGTAACAGGCTTTAAAAGATAGCCCTGCGGCTTGAGTTTCAAGGCTACCGTAGCCTCTTCCTTATCATCCACCCCGGTTAAAAACACGACGGGAATATGTTTGGTTTTTTCATTCATCCGCAGTTTTTCCAGTGTTTCCGTTCCACTGATTACAGGCATGCCATAGTCCAAAAAAATGACATCCGGCTGCTGTTTTTTTGCAACGTCTATCCCGTCAAACCCTGACTCACTCGTAAAAACTTCATAATCCTTCTTCATCAGGCCGCGGAACACCGGCCGCTGCATTTTACTGTCATCCCC
>CAMWMM010000590.1 GCA_947175285.1 uncultured Lachnospiraceae bacterium | reverse complement strand
GTCAGATTTTTCCGATAGAAGTGACCGGATATGGGGAAGTTTCCATGATTCCTGCGTTTGATAAGGAGTATCACCGTCTTGCTCTGTTTTTTGCGGAGGAGAACGGAAATATCATTTATAAGACAGACCAATTGGAGACAAATAACAGAGTGCTGGGGCAGATGAAGCAGCCGGACTGTGATATTGCGGCAGTGGCTTTCCGTGACCTCGATGAGGACGGGCATATGGATATTATCCTGCTTACTTCCTGTATGGGCGTTGACGGCGCTAATGAGGGAAAAACATATAAAGTGGGAGATGTGCTTTTTCAGAACGGAAAGGCGGGATTTTACAGAGATTACAGGATTTCAGAGAAAATCAACCGTTTCGGAATGAATAAAGGAGCGGATGCTATTACGGCATTTGTCAGGGACGGCTATTCAACGGAATTTTTATATACGGCGGCTACTTTAAACGAACTGCTTATTAACGGATTTGATATTATCAGCGAACAATGTTATTTCAGGACATTTGGGAAATTGGGGCGTTTACAGGTCGTGCCGGGAATTTACCGTATTGCGGATTATGATATTTTTATGATTTATCTGGTAAATGAGCAGGGAGACATTATTTCCAGTTTACAGCCTATGGGAGATTATGATAACCTGTATGCGCTTAAAGGGATTAACTGCCGTGATATTGATGGAGACGGGCTCAAAGATATGGTAGTATTGGCGAGATATAGTTACCAGAATGAAGCGGGTGAAATTATCGTGGAAACTGATTATGCCATTTACTATCAGAGAACCGGAGGGTTTTCGGCAGACATGGATATCAAAGAGACATACCGCTGCAGTGATGAAGATACGATGGAGCTGCTCGTAGAGAAAGCACGTGCCTACTGGGGGTGGACAACGTGAGAAGAAGTTCTAGGGCTTGCAGCAAAGGCTGACTGCGCCAACAACTTCTAAGTCTCACGTGTGAGAAAGGAATGTGATTATAAGCATGATTAGAATACTGGTTGTAGATGATGAAAAACCGATTTGCGATTTGATTGATTTGAATTTATCCTCCGCAGGATATCATTGCACTACGGTGCAGGACGGCGCGGAGGCAATTGCGATAATTGAAAAAGAGGAGTTCGATTTAATTTTACTGGATATCATGCTGCCGGGAGCGGACGGTTATGACGTGATGGAGTATGTACGTCCCTTGGGAGTGCCGGTTATTTTTATTACGGCAAAGCATGAAGTCAAGGACAGGGTAAAAGGATTAAAGCTGGGGGCGGATGATTATCTTGTAAAGCCCTTTGATGTTGTAGAGCTGCTTGCCCGTGTGGAGGCAGTGCTGCGCCGTTATAATAAATCGGATCAGAGAGTAACGATTGGGGATGTTGTAGTGGATGTGGAAGCGCGCAGAGTGACAAGAGCGGGAAGACCGGTAATACTGACGAATAAAGAGTTCGGGCTTTTAATGCTTTTTGTCAGAAATAAAAATATAGCCCTGTTTCGGGAAATGTTGTATGAAAAAGTCTGGGAAGAGGATTATTTGGGGGACAGCCGCACCTTGGATTTGCATGTACAGCGTTTAAGAAAAAAACTCGGATGGGAGCAAAATCTGGTAGCCGTATATAAGGTCGGTTATCGTTTAGAGGTATCGGAATGAAATTTTCATTAAAAATTTTGCTGTGGATGATTATTGTCATGGCATTGGCGCTGGGATTCAGCGGCTTTTACTTTGTAAATTATGTATTTGAGACATCTTTGGAAAGAGAAGTCGGACAGGCAATGGATGAAACCAATATTCTTGGTTTTGCTTTTGAAACGGCGGCGCTTAGCGTACCGGCAAAATACAGTGTTCTGCCGGATAATACGGTAGAGGAAATTGCCGCAAATCTGGAAAGAGGCGGGCAAAGTGACGGTCGTCTGCTGCGCATTTCGGATGAAGAAAAGAATGTGCTTTATACCAGTGACGGCTTTGAGATGGATGAAGAACTGCTGATGCAGACCGGTGAAAATCTGAAGACATATCGGATTATGCAGGCAGGGGATAAATATTATGTACACAGTGGAACAACCGTTACTGCTTTGAACCGGATTCTTTATCTGGAAAATATGAAAGATGTTTCAGAGGTGTTTACGGAGCGGGCTATGGGATTTGCTCTGTATCGGCGGGTAACGTTGGTAATGCTCCTTGTCGGTATGGTAATTATGATTTTCATTTCATCGATGCTGACAAAGCCGGTTCGCCTTTTGACAGTGGCAACCAAGCGAATGGCAGCAGGAGATTATGCTTACCGTGCGAAACAAATCAGTCAGGATGAACTGGGTGATTTGACGCAGGATTTTAACAGTATGGCGGAAGCTCTGGAAGAAAATATTGAAAAGCTGAAAATAGAGATTGAGGCAAAAGAAGAATTTATGGGCGCTTTTGCGCATGAATTAAAAACACCGTTAACTGCGATTATCGGCTATGCGGATATGCTTCGTTCCCACAGGATGGATGAAGAAAAAAGCATTATGTCTGCAAACTATATTTATACCGAAGGAAAAAGACTGGAAGCAATGTCGCTGCGCCTTCTGGATATCATCGTTGCGGGAAAAGAAGAAGCGCAGCTTCAGGTTGTTTCTGCGGATGCGGTATTCGAATATTTAAAGGATATGTTTGACGGCGGCAGGGACATTACATTTGAGTTTGCATATGAACAGGGTGAAATGCTTGCGGAAGTTAATCTGATTAAGACGGTGTTAGTCAATCTGATTGATAATGCCTGCAAGGCGTCGGAATCCGGCAGCCGCGTTGAAGTAAGCGGATATGCGCTTGAGAACGGATACCGGTTTTCGGTGAAGGATTACGGAATTGGGATTCCAGAGGAGGAAGTGCATAAGATTACCAAAGCATTTTATATGGTGGATAAGTCCCGTGCAAGAAGTAAGAACGGAGCAGGCTTGGGGCTTGCGCTTTGTGTGGAGATTTTGAAAATTCATCATAGCGAGTTGGAAATTGAGAGCAGTGCGGGAGAGGGTTCCTGCTTTAGTTTCGTTTTAGAGAAAGGCAGGGTGATGGAATGAAGTACAAAGTAAAAATATCGGTGTTCATTCTCGTGACGCTGTTTTCCATGGTATTATCCATAT
>CAMWMM010000589.1 GCA_947175285.1 uncultured Lachnospiraceae bacterium | reverse complement strand
AAACTCCATAATCGCATGATCCTAATCATCTACGCCAAAGCTGACAACGCCCTGCCCACGGTTTACATAATAGCACCAGATTGGAATTCCCTTCACTCCGCTGATTCCCGGCAGGAAGCTGGCAAATGATGATTTCTTTCCATAATTATAAATTTTATATGCTGTTGTACGTTCTTGCATAAAGTAAGCCTCCGTTTCACTATTCTCTCTTTTATAAAATAAACACACTCTTATTTCAATTCCACAATAATCTCATGCAGCATGTCTTCATCAAGCATTTTAATTTCCTCCAAAGAAATGACCGCTTTTTCACTGTTTATTTCTCTTCTGCTTCCATCCATGTATAATGAAGCAATTTGATATTCACCGCATTCTTTCTTCTGCTCATTTACATAGACAATGTGCCACCTTTGTCTGCCGAAATTCAGATATATTCCTGCACGATTCTCGATAAACTGTTCTTTTTGCAGCTTAGGCTCTAACACCATTGCTCCGCATTCACCCTTGATGCCGAACATTTCTGTGATTACCGTAAGCATCATCCAACTGGCCGCTCCTGTCAGATAATGATACATCCCTCTTCCCCTGTCGTTGAAGTATTCCGGAATACCGGGATATATCCTGCTCGTTTCAAAGCTGGACGCCTGCTCATACAGGCTGTGCAAAGCGTGATATCCTTCTTTCGCAAATCCCTGTTTGTACAATGCATTGGCATACATAGTTGTCATATGAGAAAAGACAGCACCGTTTTCCTTATGCCCGTATGCAAAACCAAACATTCTTCCCAAATCTGTCTTTAGCTCACCAAAATCTGTGTTTAACCGATATCCCCCTGCTTCTTTTTTATACAGATATTTATCTGCTGCCTGTATGATCTGAGATGTCTGCTCTTTCGTCGCAGTTCCCGACATAATCGTAAATACCTGCCCGGTCAGCATCATCCTGACGCCGTTCTTTGCCTGTCCTTCGCATTTTTGTCCGTTATTATCATAATAACTGTTAAACCAGCCGCACTCTTCCCCTGCAATCCATTCCGTCCTGCGGATATGCTCACGTATCCACTGCGCTTTTTCCCGCAAACTTTCTCTTACAAATTCGCTGTTCAGGTAGCTTTTTCTGCCTGATACATTATGAAAACAGGCGTTACAATACGCTGCCAGTACCTCTTTTTTCTTATCTGCCTTTTCATAAAAATCGGTTCCCATTTGCAGCAGCGGCTCTATTTCCTCTAATACTTCCACGGAATTCATTTCTTTCTCCTGTTCTAAAAGTTCGAGCAAACGTGCGATGGATTCCAAATTATCTGCATAGGCTGCCGTAAATGCTACGCTTTCACCTCTTTCGGAAGCCATATCCAATGCATCGTTCCAATCTGCTCCCCGCAGTCTCATATGATTGTGTTCTCCCACTTCGTAAAAGGCCGTGAGATTCTGCACCAGAATATGCTCCAAAATGGTTCCGTAATATTGCTTTCCTTTCTCATCTCTTAAAACAGAAGACTGCTCCGAATCCCATTCCTCATCAATCCGTGTTCCCCTCGCTTCCTGCTTATCCTTGAAGTAAGTATTTTCTTTTAACAGCACAGATAAATCACCCGTCTGGTCTATGTACATTTTGGTTGTCATAAGAGGCCATAATCCATGGTCCATCCATACTCTGGTAATATTGTTCCTGTCAGCCACAAACTCTCCCTGCCTGCTGCCGATTATCGTAGCATTGCTGCCATCAATCCTTACGCCGCCATAATTATCAATTAACATCTGCCGCACACCATCAGGATTCATAATCAGTAAAGCCAGACAGTCCTGCCACAGATCCCGCCAGCCTCTGCCGCCTTTGCCGTAATCATGATGCGGTAAAAAAGAACATCCGTATATTCTCCGAAGGATTGGCTGAAAGTTTACCCAATACATAAAATTATCAAATTCCGAATCCGCCGTCTCATAAGATACATTTATCTTATCCAGCCAATATTTTTTTGTCTTTTCCAGCGCATCCAAAACTTTGTCCGCGTTGCCATAACATGCGAGCATGGCATCTATCATTTCGCTTTTTTCCTCTGCACCGATGAATACTGTATAACTTTTCTCTTCACCCGGCTGCAGGGTGGTCTGTGCAAAGCGAAGTGCACCGATAATTTCGTATCCATTGTATTCTTTCCCGCATTCATCATATGGCATATTGAAGATTACACTCTCCGGTCTTTCAAAACTTCCTCCTTCGCCGATATAGTCTTCTACCACCGGCCTAAATCCCTGCGGCGCACTTCCGTCATCTTCCATACCGCATACATAATAAGTAATATGATTCTTCTGGTGCCCTCTCTCGTCAAAAGAAAGCGTTGGTGTTACGAACACTCCCTTTTGTGTTGTTACTGCTCTGTGAAGAAGCGATGTTACGTGTCTGTGATCTCTGATGTTATCCGCACTTCTTCCATATAGAGGAATTGCCGCCGTTGGAGTAACGGAAACTGGGTCTTTTCCTTCATTCTTAATATTTACATGCATGATTTCCACACAGTATTCCGATACCGGAACAAAAGATGTGATCCGAAATGCCAACGAATATTTTTTTGATTTTCTTTCTATTTGATGCCACATCGGTCCGGCCGTCAATACGCTGCATTCCTGCTCATTTGTGAACTTTTTGCTTTCTTCTTCGGCAGAAACTCCGGTAAGCGACAGGCAATCGTTCTCCCCTATGTAACACCAGAAATTTCTTGTCGATTTATTATTATGTAATTCTTCCGCACTGACCGGCTGTAAAATGAATTCGTTCTGATTCCGTTTCAAATCACCCCCAAGTACCGGTGTCAAAGCTCCCTTTATTCCCTGCTCACCGGCTATGGGAAAATATAAATAACTTGTATTTTCCGGTGCTTCTATGCGAAAAGTTCCTTTCTTATCTAAAAATTCATATTTCTTTGTTTTCCTGTCAGCCATATCTTTCTCCCTTTCTTTTTTCACTTATCACTATCTTAAAAATTGTGTAAAAGAATATCAGTATATTATTTTTTATTTTGGTGCTCTTTTTTTTGACAAAAAAATAACGGTAAAACTGTGGCAGTTTTACCGATGTCTGCTTTTCAAAGCCGACATACATATTCAAATCTTC
>CAMWMM010000588.1 GCA_947175285.1 uncultured Lachnospiraceae bacterium | reverse complement strand
AAAGCAAGTCCAATGCCTACACCATTTACGTTTCTATTGCTGCTTCGGTAAAAACGTTCAAAAATATGCGGCAAATCTTTTTGGGTAAAGCCTGCTCCATTATCCATAATTACTAATTCCGTCAATAACGGTCTGCTGTGTGTAACAATTTCTATTTTTCCACCTATGGGTGTATGTTCAATGCAATTCTTCAAAATATTGCCAACAGCTTGTACTGTCCATTCTAAATCAGCACTGATTACTGCATGATCCGGAATATCTACAACAATCGTCTGTTCTTTTAATTCTGCCGAAATTTCCAAAGAATGAAGTGCCTGAGTGACAATGTCATTGACAAAAACATTCCGGAAATCCATTGAAATTGCACCTGCGTCAAGCCGGGAAATTTTAAGCAAAGTTGTAATCAGCCATTCCATTCTCGACAACAGCATAACCTGTTCCTGTACAAGTTCAAGTCTCTGTTCCTCGCTGACTTCTTCTCCGGAAAGTGACGCATTTAGTATATTGAGCGATGTCAAAGGAGTTTTCAACTGATGTGAAATATCTGCCAAAGCATCAGCTAAATAGTTTTTTTCCTTTTTCAAGGCTTCTGCCTGCTCCAACAAACGCACTGTCATTTTCGATAATTCATCCTGCAGCACATAAAGCTCACCTTCATGATATTTTTGAAAACTGACTGTTTCATTTCCATGAAGAACTCTGTCTATATCTGTACTAATCTCCGCAATTTTCTGATAACGCCTATATGTAAAAATAAAAGAAGTTATACATAGCGACAAACAGGCAGCTATCACTAACAAACCATATATTCCTGCTATCAGACATCCGGCAAATCCCCATATAGCTGACATAACCCCACACACTATAAGCTGACATTTTACTTCTTTGTTCCTCAAAAAATCCATTTACTCACCCACCTTATATCCAAGTCCTCTCACTGTAACCAGAATTTCAGGGTTTTGCGGATCATCCTCAATTTTATCACGCAGACGTTTCATATAGACTGTCAATGTATTATCATTGATAAATTCTCCGCTTGCGTCCCATATCAGTTCAAGCAGATTACGTCTTGAAAATACTACTCCCTGATTTTGCAGGAAAATCAACAAAAGCCGATATTCCAATGCGGAAAGATGAAGTTCCTTACCTTTTTTTCTGACAACCGCCTTTTTCGTGTCAACCGAGATATCCTTGCAGGCTAAGACTTCCTTCTTACCATTTTTTTCATTTGTCCGACGTAATACTGTATGTATTCTGGCAAGAAGTTCTCTGGGGCGAAAAGGTTTGCTGATATAATCATCCGCACCAAGTTCAAGTCCGGTTACAACGCTGTATTCATCATCACAGGCAGTCAAAAAAATAACCGGAATATTTGTCTGTTTTTTAATCGCAGAACAAATCGCAAAGCCGTTTCCGTCAGACAGTGCAATGTCCAGCAGCACGAGGTCAAAACTTTCCGTATTAATTTTTTCAATCGCACCAAGTTGTCCGTCTACGCTGTCAACCAGACACTCCTCACTTTGCAAAAAAACAGTCAATGAAGAAACGATACTCTTATCATCTTCAACTAATAATATTCTTATCATGTATACTCCAATCTAAAACAAAATAATGCTCTATGTGCTATCTATTTTAGATTATAGTTCAATGAATATCAACTTCTTTCCCGCTAATAATATACTGCCTGTTTTTCAACTATTTATCCACTCCTGATTTGAATGTTGCTGAAAAACTATGGTAACTGTTATAATAAACGTAAGCCTGTCGGCTAACGTTAAAGAAAAATATACTATTGAAATAATTTACGCTATGGCATCGCAAACTCTGTATCTTGCGCTACAACGGAGAATTCACAATGCACAATAAAATAATCATCTGCGGCGGAAACGGTGCCGGGAAAAGCACTTTAGGGAAAGCCCTCGCAGATAAATTAAATTATAAATTCATGGACATAGAAGATTATTATTTCCCGGAATCAGAATCTGACTATCCGTATGACACTGCACGGACAAGAGAAGAAGTCAGCGCTCTATTACTGGAAGATATGAAAAAATACCCCAACTTCATCCTTGCTTCTGTAAAAGGCGATTACGGAGAAGAGGTTATATCCTTATTCACTTATGCCGTATGGATTAACGTTCCAGGAGTCATAAGATTAGACCGTGTAAGGGAACGTTCTTTTCAAAAATTCGGAGACAGAATTTTACCGGATGGCGACTTATATGAAAAAGAAAAGAAGTTTCTGGACATGGTGCAAAACCGCTCAGAGCAGGACGTTGAAAACTGGCTGAAATCCACCCGCATTCCGGTGATTCAGGTGGACGGAACGAATACAGTTCCGCACAATATTGAAGCTATCGTTGATAAAATCAACCCTACTTAAAGCAATGATACAACGCCCTGAAATACTGCTCGTAATTCTGATTCTCAGACAGCCCGGAAACTTCGCCGTCACCGGCCTCTACAATTCTCCATGTACCGTCTTCAAGTTCCGCAAAATCTATTGTGTAATACGAACTGTCCAGACTCCTGTATTTATCAATTAATTCCTGCGGCGGAAGCGGTGTATACGTTCCCTGACCGGAATTTCTGCTAATCGTTGCAGCCTCATGATTGATATAAAAAACACGGTATTCATTTGTTCTGGAACCATAATATTTTAAGTCCAGAAATTCTTTGATACAGATACCGCCCGTAAGCAATCCACCTCTGTATTTATAAAATACTTCCATCCACTTATCAAATTCATCCTGCGTTACATTCTTGTCAAAAAAGCGCGGAAACTCCGTCCCTTTAACCGACTTTACAAAATCTTTCACCATAAACCTGTTGAAAGATTTCTTCAACTGCTCTACGTCTATTTGCTCATGCAACGGAAAAATTTCCATCTTTGCCGTATCATCTTTTAGCAGTTCATATACATTGGGAAATATGTGCATCAGCTTATATGCTTCCGGCTCTGTTACAAGTTTTATATTTTTCTCCAGCAACAGACTGTAAAATTTCTCATACTGTTCCGGTTTCATCATCCATCCCCGGTACACTGCCATATGTATCTTATCCGGAGTATCTGTTACTACCAGTTCGCCCTCGTTGAACCACTTATCGTATCCGAA
>CAMWMM010000587.1 GCA_947175285.1 uncultured Lachnospiraceae bacterium | reverse complement strand
GGAATTATGTGGCATTGTAAAAAATAATTTGGGGCAAGACTCACGGATTCAGGTATTTATATAGTCTGCTACTAGTGTACTGACATACTAATACCTGAATCCGTGAAGTTCGATGGCATGATTAAACTTATAAAGCCAGTATTTATGCTATATTATAGCCTGTTTGAAAGGCCAAATTTTTATCACCCAATGGGTGAAGAATTTTTTAAAGTTTTAAATTCTATGAAATCCTTGCAAAACATGGGGCGACGGTTATTTGATTGGGTTAAACTTCACGGATTCAGGTAATAATCAGGCAAATCCACTTGTATATCTATTTGTCTGCTGTATTAGCTTTTCTAACCGCAGCCACTATTACGCAATTAAAAATTCATTTTGCGTATAAACAGATATTCTGTACAATTTTACCAATATCAATATACCAGCACACTAGATGATTTTTTAGTAAAAATTCTGTTCCTGGTATGTAACTAGCCAAAGAGATTATAAGAACATTCCTACATATCCCTTGCTATATGCTGATACCGGCTTACCTTCGCAACTGCAATGACAGTCCAATGTTTTAACAGTTGAACTGTTTGCTTTGTTGACTTTCTTAAGAGCAACTTTCTTAGCAGTCATGATCTCACTCCTTCCCTAATATATTTCCTTGAAACGCCGCACTGTATTAAAGGAATCTACCTACATATCCCTTATCAAGCGCATTTCCAATTCTGCCTTCGCAACCGCAATGACAATCCAGTGTTCGCACTGTGGAATTATTGGTCTTATTGACCTTCTTCAAAATTACCTTTTTGTTCTGCATATTCTCACTTCCTTTCCTACACCATCTAAGTAGCAGACCATATAAATAATCAATAACCCATATTTTTTATTCAACAGACATAGAATAACTGTCCGACTGTATTTTATACATGGAGTAAAATTCCTTCTTTATCCTAATAAGTTCCTCAAAACTTCCTTCTTCTATAAGATTTCCATTTTCCAACAAAATGATTTTATCTGCCAATTTTGTAATGTACATCCGGTGTGAAATAATAAGTGTTGATTTTAGTTCACTTATTTTTTTAAATGTATCAAACATTTTTACTTCTGATTTTGGGTCAAGCGCTGCTGTCGGCTCATCCAAAACCAATACTTGAGCATCAGAATAAACTGCTCTGGATATTGCGATTTTTTGCCATTGACCTCCAGATGGTTCTATGGCATCATTGAAAAACATTTTACTTAAATTTGTGTCGTATCCGTCTTTATAGTTTTCAATAAATACATTCGCCCCTGTTAATCTTGCGGCTTCTGCTACACCTTCAACATTCTGTATTTCATCTACATTTCCAAAGCCAATACAATTACGTACATTATCCGAAAATTTCACATAATTTTGAAATAGCACACCATAAAATTTCCTTATTTCGTCAATAGCATATTCTTTTAAATCAATACCATCTAATAATATACGTCCTTCCGTTGGATCATAAATTCTCAACAATAATTTTACAAACGTAGACTTTCCACTTCCGTTTTCTCCTACAAGACAAACTGTTTCACTCGTTTTAAAATGTACATTAATATTTTTGGCGTGTTTCAAAATCCACAATGATTAGTTGACAAATTACAGAAAC
The DNA here is from genome assembly GCA_947175285.1 of uncultured Lachnospiraceae bacterium. The sequence goes on along the minus strand of CAMWMM010000587.1, from coordinate 1,494 downwards.
AGATGCGTCCTATTTTGTCGTATTTAAAAGCTTTCCATGGCAATTTGTAAACATGCATTTGTCAACTAGAATTGAAACACGCCATATTTTTCAATACATAATTCTCTGTCCCTGTATATTTAAAACTAACATTTTCAAAGCAAATTTCGTGTATAGATTTTTCTTCAATCTTTATATTCTTGCTTTGTATTACATTCGGCTCTTTCATATAATCAAATATATAATTAATAAACATCATACTTTTGCTATTCGATGCAATTTGATCTGATAGTGCCAACAAATCAGTGGAAAGTGTCATAATTGCCGTAATCAACAAATAAAATTCCGATACTGTTATGGTTCCTGCTATTGTCTTTAGAATAATCCACGCTCCCACTAAGATGGAACCTATCATAGATAGCAAACTGGTAAATAGCGATACTGCTATTTCTTTTCCTGCTATTTGTGTATTTCCTTTAATGAAATCACGAAACAGCTTTTTTCTTTCACTACTAAAATAATTATGCAACCGGTACCCTCTAACTTCATTTGTATATTCCGGCTCAGTAAGCAGTTCAAGATAATACATAATCCGTCTCAACTGCATTGTTCTTTCATTGTAAAAGCGGAATGTCAGTCCCTGATATTTCCGTTTAAAAACAAGAATGGGTAATGTAAAAATAAGGATAACCAAAAAGGCTGCAAAATTATATCGAGCTATAATAACCACATATCCCAAAAGGCTTATTATATTGGCAACTGTGCTAAATAAACTTTCCATCAAATTTAATGGTTCCGATCCACATCTGTTTAAAGTATTTGAATGTAAATCCAAAAATTCAGGATTGTCGATTCTTTCCTGCTTTATGTTTTGAAACTTATCCGCCACTATATTTTCAATATTGTGTGATAACTTTAATCCTGCCACAGCGCATATTACCGTTTTTACGCTTTCAGTAGCATATGATATTATTACAATAAGAAACATTGCTATAAATGCTCCGAGTATTTTCACATACATATCTTGAGAATTATTTTCAATATTCTTTCCTAACCTTTCTATTAATTCTGATGTTAAGTAAGTAATAAGTACCGGACTAATTCCCGCAATCATCATTGAACTCACAGAAAGAAAGAATACGCTTGGTCCTGCTTTAAAAATTTCTTTAAATACAAATCCTAATTTCATTATATAATCTTTAACTGTCTTCATTTCATCACCTGCTCTTTGTGTTTATGAATTGATTATAGCATTACTTCTCCCTTATTTTCTTTTGATGTAATAAAACCGTCACTTGTTGTAATATTTTCTTTCATCTATAAGTTCTTTTAATTTTCCCTGCCTAAACTTAAAATACATAAAAAGAGATGAAAATGTTTCTCAATAAATTATGAGTATTTCTAGATTATTCTGAAACAAACAATGTGGCTTGTTTGTTGTCCTGACAGCCACCTATTTGGTAAGCGCAAAACAAACCAGCGGATAGCGAATAGATGCTCTTTCATTCATAATGG
>CAMWMM010000586.1 GCA_947175285.1 uncultured Lachnospiraceae bacterium | reverse complement strand
AATACGTCCGATTTTAATTAATTACTGTGTTGCTACTTTTTTTATTTTTAATACGGAAAAACTTTTGGCGATAGCAAAGGAAGCTTCTTCGCTTGGCATCGAGATGCTTGTTATGGATGACGGATGGTTCGGAAAAAGAAATAATGACGACTGTGCGCTTGGCGACTGGGTCGTAAACGAAGAAAAACTAAACGGCGGACTGAAATATCTCGTAGATGAAGTCAATAAGCTTGGAATGAAATTCGGTATCTGGTTCGAGCCTGAGATGATTTCTCCGGATTCAGACCTATACAGAGAGCATCCGGACTGGGCGATTGCGATTCCGGGAAGACCTGCGACGCAGTCCAGACAACAGTATGTTCTGGATTTATCGAGAAAAGAGGTTGTAGATTATATTTATGAAATGGTAGCTTCCGTTTTAAGAAGCGCTAATATCGAATACGTCAAATGGGATATGAACCGTCAGCTTTCGGATATCGGAAGCGTTAAACTGCCTGCGGACAGGCAGGGTGAACTGTATCACAGATATGTGCTTGCGGTATATGAGATGCAGGACAGGCTGACCCGTGAATTCCCGGATTTGCTGTTAGAAAACTGTTCCGGCGGCGGTGCCCGCTTTGACCCGGGTATGCTGTATTTCAGTCCGCAAATCTGGTGCTCGGATGATACGGATGCTATAGAACGGTTGGAAATACAGGAGGGTACGGCGTTAATTTATCCGCTTTCCACAATGGGCGCGCACGTATCGGACTGCCCGAATCATACGGTAGGAAGAGTAACGCCGTTTGAGACAAGAGGCATCGTAGCACTGGCGGGAACATTCGGTTATGAACTGGATGTGACGAAGATACCGGAAGAAGACAGAAGCCAAATACCGGGACAGGTGGCAATGTATCATCAATATAACGATTTGGTACGCGAAGGTGATTACTATCGTATTGCTTCTTATTCTAATAATCATAAATATGACTGTTGGCAGGTAGTCAGCGAAGATAAAAAAGAGTCGCTTGTTACATATGTACAGGTATTAAACCGTCCGAACTTTAAGTCAAGACGTATTCTGTTAAAGGGACTGGCGGAAGATATGCACTATGAAGTAAGCTTTTTAGGAAATGAAAAAGCTAAAATGCCGGAAACAAAGGTATACAGCGGCGATACGCTTATGAAAGCGGGTATTTTAATGCCGAATCTGCCGGGAGATTTTCAGGCGGCGTTAATCCATCTGACTGCAATCTAAAAGAGCATGCAGGTTGAGAAAGGGGCAAAATGAAAAAAATAGTTAAAACAGTAAGACTGGCGGATATTGCCGGGAAGGCAGGCGTCAGTGTTGTTACCGTATCAAAGGCGCTGTCAGGGCAAAAAGGCGTTAGTGAAGAAATGAGGGCGAAAATCAAGGAGATTGCCGGTGAGATGGGATATACGCCTGTTCATGCGCCGCAGAACGAAAAGTCGAAATTATATACGATTGGCGTAATCACATTTGAGCGCTATTTTAAAAAGATTGCCGCTTTTTACTGGAAAATGTATCAGGAACTGACAACACAGGCAACAGGGCAAAACTGTTTTCCCATGCTGGAAGTCATAGCTAATCTTGATGAGGACAATCTGGCATGTCCGAAACTGTTGGCATCAGGGCTGGTGGATGGCATTATTGTCATAGGAAAGCCGAAGAAAGAGTATTTGAAGATGCTTTATCAGAATAAAAAGATTCCGATGGTCTTTTTGGATTTTTACGATGATGAAGTTGTTGTGGACTCCGTAATATCGGCAAGTTATTACGGGATGTACAGAATGACGGAATATCTGATAAAAAAAGGACATACAAATATTGCTTTTGTGGGAACCCTTATGTATACGGAAAGTATTACGGACAGGTATTTCGGATATTGTAAAGCGCTTACGGAAAATGGCATTGAGAGACGTCCGGAATGGGTTATAAATGACAGAGATTATACGGACGGTGTGATTGGGATGGATTACAAGTTTTCTTTTTCAGAGGATAATATGCCGACTGCATTTGTCTGCAATAATGATATCACAGCCTACGCGCTTATCAAACAGTTAGAAGAGAAAGGGTACCGCGTTCCGGAGGATATTTCGGTGGTAGGTTATGATGACTATTTGTATCCTGAGTTTGGAGATTCCCAAATTACGACTTATTCTGTTGATATGAGTGCAATGACAAAAGTGGCATTGACCTATATAGTCAAAAGAATCAAAAACTTTGATATGAGCGCCAATGTACATGTTGTAAGCGGTAAGCTGATTGAGCGCGGCAGCGTTAAAAAAATATAAATCCGTTCTACGGAACCGGTGTTTCCTTTCTGTATGTAAGAGGGGTGACGCCGGTTTTTTCTTTAAACAGCCTGATAAAATGGTTTGTATTTTCAAAACCTACGATTTGTCCGATGACGTTTATCTTTTCGTCTGAATACAATAGGAGGTCTTTCGCTTTTTCAATCCTGACTCTGTTTAGGTATTGGATTGGTGTTTCATCATAATATTTTGCAAATTCTCTGCATAATCTGAATTTATTTACATGATATTTGGCGGAAAGCACATCTAAGGAATACTGTTCGCTAAAGTCAGTGTCAAATTTCCTTTTCATATCCGCAATATAAGAGGGCACATGATAAAGGGGTGCGGAATGCGAAATGTATAGTGCCGTATATAGAGCAGTCAGCTTCCCGGAGCGCTTAAGCGCATGGGTTTCATCATCCTCCTCTATCTTTAAAAAACTTTCCCATAAATTAAGAGCATCGGAATCGGTATTCAGATTGGAGATACAACCATTCAAAGATTCCAGTTTTTGATGATAATAACAGCTTACAGGGGATGAGACAAAGCAAATAGTATATTCCCAGCTCTGCAGACAGGCAAGTTTATAATGCCTTCGGCAGTCTATAAAGGCAAGTGAGCCTTTTTGCAGCTCGTAGGCAGTGGTATTTCCGGCAGTATCATAATAGAACAGTCTCCCTGCGCCGTTTGTTGTATGGAGCAGACAGAAAGCATCCAATCCTGCTGCTTCATAAGAAAAGGAGGCGGTAATGGATATGCTGGAGCGGCTTAACAGACAGGGAAGAATTTCACGGAAATCATATGTTCTGCTATAGACATTCTGAAAGTAATCGGAAAATGAA
>CAMWMM010000585.1 GCA_947175285.1 uncultured Lachnospiraceae bacterium | reverse complement strand
GCCGGACGGATAAAACAGAGCGTCCGGGTGCATTTGCATTAGACATTTCTGGATCAGTTATGGATAACAAAGCTTACAAAGGTCAGGGAAAGACCGCAGAAGACGTTATGCAGGAAGCAGGGCAAATAGATATTGCCATGCAGAGAGACTATATGACAGTTATGTCTAATTCCATGTCTGCGGAAGATTTCGGGCAGATGATGAAAGACGGTTTTCAAATCGGCGATATGGAAGTAGAAGAGGTCGTTACCATTGTTGACCAAATAAAGGCAGCGCTGATAAAGGGCGGTGTAGAAGTAGTTGGCTATACCGATCAGATTGATGAGGATACCTTAGAGCAGATTACAGGCAGCGAAGCTTTTGCAAGGGAACTTGGCAAACAGTTTATAGAGCATGATGTTCCTCCCACAGAGGAGAATATAGAAAATGCCGTAGCAGCGTATGACAAGGCAGCGGAACTCAAACCACTGTCTGAAGGCGCTATCAGGTATATGGTGGAAAACCATATGGAGCCTACGATTGATAATCTTTATCTTGCTGAGCACAGCGCTACTTCAGATGCCAGCAAACAGGGAAAAGGTTATTATGAATGCTTTACGCAGCAGGGGTATGCGGGATATTATGCAAGAAAAGCAGAAGATTTCCATTGGCAGCAGCTTCGTCCTCAGATGAGAGAAGTTTTGCGCAAAGCAGGTCTTCCGGTAAATGAAGAAACATTGGAAGATGCAAAGTGGCTGATTGAAAAAGGTATTCCTTTGACAACGGAAGCCGTAAAATCATTGTATCAGTTAAATTCCCTGAAATTGCCGCAGGATGGCGAGCAGGTGATGGCAGCTATTGCATCAGCTATTGCAGACGGAGAAGAAGCTGGAAAAGCAAATCTTGCAGATCCCAGAAGCAATCTGGAAAAAGCGGCGGACTATGTAGACAGATTTGCGCAGGTTACAGATCAGGCATTGCAGAAAACCGTATCAGAGGGAAGAGAACTGACACTTGCCAATTTGGAAGCGGCACAGAGTGAATTGGAAGCTGACGGAACAGCTCCGGCGAAATACGGAGAATATGCAGTGGATAATGGCTCTGACGAAGTTGATGATGCATCAAGTACGGTATATTTTGATTCTCCGCAGGCTGTTACGGCAAGACGGCAGTTGGAAGAAATTCGTCTGATGATGACGATAGAAGCCAATATGCGCTTAATGAAAAACGGCGTTTATATTGATACAACGGAACTACAGGAGTTGGTAGATGCACTGAGGCAGATAGAGATGAAGCAGCAACAGCGTATGTTTAGAGATACGGATATGCGCAGAGTTTCAATAAAACATTCGCTTTATACGGAAACCAGAAATAAAGTTGCGGAAATACCTTTGTTGCCGATAGATATAGCAGGTAAATTTAAAATAACCGATAAAGACTTTACGTTGAATCAGGTGCATATTGCGGGTACTGCGCTGAAGAATGAATACGAGCAGGCAAGCAAAAAATATGAAGCATGGATGGCACCGAGAGAGGAAATGGGAGATTCCATTCAGAAGGCGTTCCGTAATATAGACGATATTCTGAAAGACATGAATCTTGAGCCAAGTGAAGAAAACCGCAGAGCAATCCGTATTCTGGGATATAATAGTATGGAGTTGACAGAGGAAAATATTGAACTGGTAAAAGAGTCTGATATGGAACTTCGCCGTGTCATAGATAAAATGACACCTGCCGTAGTATTGCAGACTATCCGTGAAAATAAGAATCCTTTGGAAATGACAATACCGGAGTTGAATGACTGTCTGGATGCCATGCAGTACAGCCAGGAGCAGGAAGAGGAAAACTACAGTAAATTCCTGCATAAGCTGGATAAAAATAATGGAATTGATGCAGTGGAAAGATCGGCATATATCGGTATTTACCGATTGTTCAGGCAGATTGAGAAAGGCGATGAGTCTGCGCTTGGTACACTTGTCAATACCGGAGCGGCTAAGTTCTCGTTCAAAAATCTGCTCAGCATGATGCGCAGCCAGAAAAAGTTTAACATGGATTTTACGATAGATGATTTATTTAACGGCGTAGAAGCGATAGACGATGATGATTCTATTTCAAGTCAGATTGAAGGCGGGTTTAACAGAAATTTTCGTCAGATTGCCGGAGCGATAGCTGACAGAATGGCGAAACAGGATGAGTCCCTGGAAAAAGAATATGAAGAAGAGCAGATACAGGAATATCGGGAGTCCTGCAAGGTTGAGGATGACGTTATCAAAGAACTGTTGGATAATAAACAGCCGGTAACAGCCAATAACCTTTCTGCTGCTAATATGTTATTGTATAAAAGAGGTTCTCTTTATAAAGAACTGAAAAAATACACGAAACCTGAGGACAATGATAAAGTAAAAGATGCCGTATCTCATTTGCAGGAGGCGATGACAGATAAAGAGTCCACGCAGGAAGCATACGAAGAAATGCGGCATACTTTCGAAGAGGTTTTGGAAGATGCGCAAAATGCTCCCGATATCAGATATCTTGATTTGAAGGCAATTCAAAGCTGTCGTAAACAGCTTACGCTTGCAGGGAATATGGCACAGGAGGAGAACTATCAGGTTCCGGTTGAAATCCATGGGGAGACAACCGCGATTCATTTGAAAGTGCTCCATGGTAAAAAAGACGGCGGAAAAGTGAAAGTTGCTTTTGCTACGGAAAGCTATGGTCAGGTTGCAGCGGAATTCAGTGTCAGGAAGAATAGAATATCCGGCTATATTGCCTGCTCTACCGTGGAAGGCGCCGCAGATTTGCAGGGAAGAGAACAGAGTCTGCGTGCAGGACTGAAAAATACGGTTAAAGCTTTGGCGGCAAATGAACTGGAACTGGGAGGCATTAGCACAATTCACAGTACAGAACTGAATCTGAACAGTTTTACGGCGGAAGAAGTGCAGAATGACTCGGCTGTTCAGACCGCAGATTTGTACCAGATAGCAAAGGCTTTTATTACTGTAGTTACAGCATAATAGATTAAAAATATAAATCAGGAGGAATACAAAATGAGAATTAATTATAATGCATCTGCAATGCGAGCTAACAATTCATTGAATATAGCGGATAACAGGGTTTCCTCGTCTTTGCAGAAATTATCATCCGGCTTGAAAATCAACAGTGCAAAAGATAATCC
>CAMWMM010000584.1 GCA_947175285.1 uncultured Lachnospiraceae bacterium | reverse complement strand
ATTGGAGAGATTTCCGACAGTGATGTCATAAAAACGGCGGAGCAAAAATCGTGGAAAGACGGACAAATGGATATTTTTGATTTATTGTAAGTGCAAGCCATCTGACTTGCGCTTTTTACTATTTTTGAGCGGCATCACGCTGTCTGCACATCTCCGCCCAGCTTGGCATTTCGGCAAGGGCATCCGCAAAGGAATGAAGATTCGTAGGAATATCAATTTTTTGCGGACAGACTTTAGCGCACTTGCCGCATTTAATGCATGCGTCCGGCATTTTGTCCGCTGAAAGGGCATCCAGACGCATCTTTACGGTAAGGTTTGGAGAAAAGAGGATCTCGTTATAGGTGGAGAGTAACATCGGAATATCCAGTCCTTTCGGGCAGCCTTCTACGCAGTAGCGGCATGCCGTGCAGGGAATGGAATTTTTCATGCTTTCCGCAATTTCCAAAAGCATCTCTGTTTCTTTTTCGGTTAAAGGTTTCCGCTCTTCAAATGTTTTGATATTATCCTGCATCTGCTCCATATTTGACATACCGCTTAAAATCATATGCACATTAGGAAGTCCCTGTAAAAAGCGGAAAGCCCATGAAGGAATGCTTTCTGACGGATGTTCCGCATACAGGCGTTTCTTAGAATCCTCATCCAGATTGGCAAGTCTGCCGCCTCTGACGGGCTCCATTACCCAGACCGGGATATTTCTCTTTGTCAGCAGTTCATATTTTTCTTTTGCTTCCTGCAATGTCCAATCCAGATAGTTTAACTGAATCTGGCAAAAGTCCATCTGTGAGCCGCATTTATCAAGAAATTCGTTAAGACAGTCATCTCTTCCGTGACTGGAAAATCCAAGATGGCGAATCCTGCCGCGCTTTTTTTGTTCGATAAAGTAATCAATAATGCCCCACTTAGGGTCTAAGTACGTCTGAATAGAATTCTCATAGACATTATGTAATAAATAAAAGTCAAAATAGGTTACATCGCATTTTGTAAGCTGTTTCTCAAAAATATCCGCAGGGTTGTAGCTTTCGCTGATTTGGTGTCCCGGATATTTGGTGGCAAGATAAAACTGTTCCCTTTTATAGTTTTTCAGTATTTTTCCCATAACTCGTTCCGATTCTCCGTTGTGATACGGATAAGCGGTATCAAAATAATTGACGCCGTGGGAAATTGCATAGTCAACCATCTCGGCAGTGAGCATTTCGTCTACCGGCGCATCAGGTGCATCGGAAGTCAGGGGAAGACGCATAGCGCCGAATCCCAGAAGAGAAAGTTTTTTATTGTCAAAATCGCTGTATATCATAAGAGCCTCCTTTTTGCCCGATTATAGTGCTTCTATAAAGCTAATCGTAGCAGGAAAGGAGACTCTGTGCAAGTATTTCGCTATTCTGCTTCCCGCAGCCTTTCTACAATCGATTTTGATAAGGTGAGGCGGTGTGTGATAATGGGCAGCAGGATACCAAGCAGGATGAATGCCGGTGTCACAACGATAAGGGGCAGCAGTGTAAAGTGATATACGAAAAAGGGAAACATATTGCCCAGCGCACTTGAAACAAGCGGTATTGTTGCTATCGCAGCAATAAGGGATACGATAACAGCGCTAAGGGATAAAAGGATACCCTCCGTAATCAGCATTGTCTTTAGCTGATGCCCGCTCATACCGACGGATTGTAAAAGGGCAAATTCCCGCTGTCTTGTCATGATGCTCGTAAGGACTGCATTTAAGAAATTCAGAATACCCACAAGCCCTACGATAAAGCTTAATGCGCTTCCGCAAATAAGGTACATTCGGGTAAAGGAGTAAAACGCATCGGTATAAGTTTTTTTGCTTTTATAATCTAACTGCGGCATAACAGTATCTGTCAAACCGGCAATATATTCTTCCATCGCTTCCGCAGTGTTTTCTTCCGTATCGAAGGTATAGTACATAACGGCATTTGTTCCGGTGTCTTTCACAAATGTTTCCGCATCCAGAATATAACTGAAATAGGGGCCTGAATAGCGGTAACTAAGAGAAGAGGGAATTTCCACTAATACTGCGACTTCATATTCTATATCCCGATAGCTTAAAATGCGGACATCGATACTTGATAAGTCTGAGTTGGGAATGCTTTCCACATCAGGATAAGTTTCGCCTGTTTGTGTGTTATATATTTCCGTTTCATCTATATAGCGGATGTTTACCGTATCACCGGGGGCTGCCCGGTAGCTGTTTTCTACAAGGTTTCCGTAATCATCGGAATAAGCGGCAGCGGCAATATAACGGCCGTCCGGGTTTTCCATCAGCTTTGCAAGGTCGCCATCTATCACGTGCATTTTATTAAGGCAGAAGGCTTCCATACCATATAACTTTATATTATTGGGAACTTTGCCGTTTTCTCTCTCTAACTCGTCAAGCTGTTTTTGTATTGCCGATTTGCTGTAGATATTGTGTGAAATACGATAGTCTTCTTCGCTGATAAACTCCCGTACGATGCTGTCACAGCCATAGGTTCTGCCGCCGCCTGTGATGCTGCCCCTTTCCACAAGAGTGTCAACGGCGTCATCCGGAACGTTCCATTCCGAAGAAAATTCTGTTGAAGGCTGAAAGTATCTTGCATCCGCAACAATATAATCGGAGACAACTCCTTTTACATTGGTAAGATATTTGTGCAAATCAAAGCTCTTGGAAGAAGCAAATGTTATATTTAAAAGAATAACCGAAAGAGAGAGGGAAAGTACGGTGATGATTGTCTTTTTTCGGTTTCTTCCTAAATTTGCCCATGCCATCTGACAAACAGAGGCGCCGGATGTTATATTCCGCCTTTTCTTAAAATGCGACATTTTTTTCATTTCGGTATCGGAGGCATCCGTATAGCGTATTGCTTCTATGGGGGATACTTTTGCCGCTATCCGTCCCGGTTTTTTACAGGAGATAAAGACTGTAATCAGAGAAAACAGTGCGGAACCGATAAAAATCCAGGGGCTGATTGATAAAGTGCCGTTAGATACGGTTAAAGTGGAAAGTACGGCAGGAGTTAAAATTGCACCGATGCCGTAACCTATAAGTTCTCCAAGCGGAATCCCTATTACGGATAAGCTTAGTGCCTGTATCAAAATCATATGTTTTAGCGGTCTTCCTGTTGTGCCTATCGTTTTGAGCAGCACATAGAAACGGATATCGCCCTAGACGG
>CAMWMM010000583.1 GCA_947175285.1 uncultured Lachnospiraceae bacterium | reverse complement strand
GATAGAAAAAAATAAGCGCCATCATAATAAATATACCCATCAAAATATCATTATATCTTCCATAGAAAAATGTATCTATCCGAACTCTACCATCAGTTGGAACTACACTCCTCTCAATAAAAAACAGGGCTGTCATTGCTATTGTAGCTGCCAATGCCAAAAACGGGAATAAATAAAAGCTGATATTTTCTTTTTCTCTGATTGACTTAATGCCTTTATCCGTACAAAAAGCAATACCAAATCCGGCTATCAAATAGGTCGCTGATAAAATCTGCCAAACCTGACCAACTACATTAAGAAGGAACCTTTTCATTCCATCTATTGCCAGGATTTCCTTAACTTTCCTTATCTGGTCTGAAAATGTATTCGTCTTACTGAAGTTAATGCCCCCCCCATTCTGCAACACACTATTATTCACCAGTAAATCCTCCAAATAATTCTTCCCCATGGAGAAAAGAAGAAAAAGCACCATCAACGCAAGTATGACAGATAAGAAATGCTGCACTTTGATTTTTTTACTCCATACAAGAAAAACCGTGGTCAACAAAACCGCAACGGTAACAGCCAACATTCGATTGTGAACCATATATGCATATCCGGCTGTTGCGCCTAACAAAATGCCTTTTATATATCCCGGTTTTCCTTCAAATGAAATTAATTCGTATAAAATCAACCATACTAAAAAGGTCAGTAATGTTTCACACCTTGCAATATAAGACTGAAAAATATAGGCGGAATAAGATGTCGCCGTAAATGCTATGACTCCTATCGGCAACACTCCGGAAATCTCCGGCACCACTTTTCGTATCATCTTGTATACCAGCCAAAAGTTAAGAAGTCCTAATATGATATTCAGGATTACCGCCATTCTATACATAACAACAATATCCGCGCTCATCAGAAATAGCGGTGCTAAAAGTAAGCTGTAACCAAAAGAATACCATGGCATATTTTGCATGACTCCCGCCCATGTATTTCCTGTCAGATTAGCGGCATGCCCCCAATATCCTATTTCATCCGTATAGTCAAACGGTCCTTTGACTCTGGTAATATAAAAAAACCTCATCAAAAATGTCCCAAAGAAAAAAATTCCTAATATTATTTTATCTTTTTGTTTTTCCAACATTTCACTGTGCCCTCATTATTCTTTCCTTGATTTCTTCTCTGTTCTTTTCCAAAAAAGAATCACTCATATGAACACCATCTACAAATTCATCCTCTTTGACATATATGATACTATCCATAAATTCATCAAGCAATTCCTCTTCTCCCTCAAAATCCAGTCTGTTTTTCATCTCCTCAAAAGGATACTGATAACTCTCCGGAAGCGGTGCTGATAACAAATGAAAATTTATATTCTTTTCATCACAGACCGCTTTCATTTTTTCAAGATACAATGCCGCCATATCCATTTCTCCGGCATCACCTATCCATCTGCGAAACTGTAATATGTTCCTGCAACTGTTTTGATAAACATCCAACAATTTAGGATATTTTGCAAGCAGCCATTTCGGGAATTCCCTCCGCGCACAAAACCTGCCGTAAATAGTCTCTATTTCCTCCCTTGTTTCCGGCTCCAGGTATTGCCACATCGACTCATTATATAAAGGTGTCACAAAATAACTATATGTGTATACAAAACTGGGATTCCCCATAATACTGTCCGGTCTTGCTACATAATACACATCTTCTAACTGTGGATTATTTTCTATAAATCTTTCCAGTAAAATAAAGTTTCCAACTGCCATAATAGCCTGATTCGTTGCCAGATAACATATATCATCGCTTTCATCCTGATATTTCGGAGAAAAAATCTGCCTTCCCACACTATCTCCTAAGATAAGTCCTGTATATCCTTTGTTGACACCCGCTCTGTCAATCGCGTCATATACTTCAAATGCAACCTGTCTGCGATTATTTGCTGCTTTATAATATACTATATTTATCAGCAGAAACATGAGAAGCGCTCCAAAGATAATTCCTGCTGTTCTTATTAAAAATTTTTTCATTTATATAACCATGCCCTTTGCTCAGCCTGCACGACCGCTTTTAAAACTGAAAATATATAAAAGTGCTGCTGTCAATTCCATATTTGTAATAATATATCATCGCAATCAGAAGCACAATACTTACCTGATATCCATGAAACACTTTTATTTTTCTCTTTTCCTGCATCCAGTCACAAAAGAATAATATCATTAAAAATACCGCCAACAGACAAACCTGCATCCGCGGAAACGACAATAACTGAATTCCTCCCACTATATATGCATCCAATGTGCCGATACCATCCAAACAATGTCCTATGACAAAGACCGCGTCCGCTATGGAATCCATCCTGAAAAAGACCCACATAATGCTCACCAGCACAAATGTGAATATCTGCCTGACAATTTTAGGACAAGTCGGCAAACATTTTCCTTTTCCGAGTATTCCCTCTGCAATCTGCAATATGCCGTTCATTCCTCCCCATACTAAAAATGTCCAATCCGCTCCATGCCATAACCCGCTTAATAAATACACGCACATCACATTTCTTCCGTTTTTCCAAGCGGACACTCTGTTACCGCCAAGCGGAATATAAACATAGTCACGAAACCATGAAGTCAGGGAGATATGCCATCTCTTCCAAAAGTCCTTAACCGAATCGGCAAAATACGGCTGTTTGAAATTAGGGTGTATCGTAATTCCGAATAATCCTGCCGTACCGATTGCAATATCCGAGTAACCTGAAAAATCACAATAAATCTGAATTGAATAAAATAGCATTGCTAAAAGTAAAGGGAATCCCCGATATGTCTCCAAATCAGAATAAATCCGACTAATAACAGCTGCAAGACTGTCCGCAATAATCATCTTTTTCATATATCCTAATAATATACTCTGTAATGCCATACAGGAGTCGTCATAGGAAAATGGCTTTTCCTGCTTAAACTGTGCCGTCAAATATTGAATTCTTTCGATTGGTCCCGCCAGCAAAATCGGGAAAAAAATAACGCTCTCTAAAAAATAGCCGAAATGCCGCTCCGCCGGAATCTTTCCCATATATACATCTATCACATAAGCAAGTGTCTGAAAAATATAAAAAGAAATTCCAACCGGAAGAACCAATTGAAAAATAGAAATCTGTGCAGAACTTCCAAGCAGAGATAAAATATCGTTATATAT
>CAMWMM010000582.1 GCA_947175285.1 uncultured Lachnospiraceae bacterium | reverse complement strand
CCATGTAGGATATATCTTGAAATACAAAAGATAAGGAGATTTTGATCATGAATGATGTACAAACACATGTAACCGACTATCTGGACTACTGCCAGAATCAAAAGAGACTGGATGCAAAAACACTGCGGGCGTACAGGATTGACCTGTCCCAGTTTTGCAGTCATATCCAGCCAGCTGATATTTTGGAAATTACTCCAAAACTACTGGAAGATTTCATTACCGGGCTTCACCAGAAATACAAGCCTAGGACAGTAAAAAGAAAAATCGCCTCGTTAAAAGCCCTTTTTCACTACTTTGAATACAGGGATCTGATCGAACGTAATCCTTTTAACAAAATACAGGTGAAATTTCGTGAACCCGTACTCCTGCCAAAAACAATTCCGCTCCATACGGTGGAAACATTTTTGTCCATTATCTATAAACAGCTGTCAGATGCAAAAACAGACTACCAGAAACGCAATGCCTTGAGAGATGCCGCCGTGATTGAACTGCTCTTTGCTACTGGAATGCGGATTTCCGAACTCTGTTCCCTTGATGTGGAAAGTGTAAACCTGTATGACCAAACGATATTAATCTATGGAAAAGGTTCTAAAGAACGCAAGGTGCAGCTTGGAAATGACGATGTTGTCAGTATTCTGGAGCGGTATAAAACGGATTTCCAGACAGAAATACAAAGCTGCGGACACTTTTTCGCAAACCAGAACGGTAAGGAACTGTCGGATCAGGCTGTTCGTAGAATGATCAACAGGTATACGTCCCTTGCGGCGATTGACCTGCATATCACTCCGCATATGTTCCGCCATACCTTTGCCACAAGTCTGTTAGAGGCTGATGTTGATATTCGGTATATTCAGGAGATATTGAGGCATAGTTCGATTAATATTACGGAAATCTATACGCATGTTACAATGTCTAAGCAGAGGGATATCCTCACTACGAAGCACCCGAGAAAGGATTTTCGGCTATAACTTGAAAAAGGCATCATTCTTAGTGGAATAAAATCCTTTGCAAATGATGCCTTTATGCCTATTTTTGCATAATTACATTATATTTTATACCAGAAAAAGATGGTGATTGTAAACCGTTTTTAAGAAAATGTAAACAAAAAGTTATGATCAAAACAATCATAACCCTTTGTTTGGGAGATATCTATTTCCTGCCCCCTCCATTAAAAATGCCGTCTAACAGTATTCGGCAATAATATTTATTTTATTGAACAGCTACTCCTTTCCTGTTATAATCTTAAAATTTCTATACTACCATCTGTTTTCATCAACCAAAGAAATTCCTGTTTGACTTTTTCCCGATCTACTTTATAACTTCTATATTCATCCTCAAGCTCCACAACAATTTTACAAACCAGTGTCCATAAATTTTCCCGTAAAACAGACAACATATATTCCTTATCCACAGAAAGCCAAAAACCATATGTTCCTGTTTTATCATATCCACTTTCCGTTTCTGGTTCGTACCATTTACGAAACAAAAATTTATCTATAATGTTTACTCTTGGACGCAATTCTTTATAATCTGGCTCTTTTAAATCCTGAAAGACATCCTTTGATAAACATTGAACACAATTTTGCAATTCCAAATGGCCTTTAGACAACGGATCTTTCATATCTGATGCTTTTTCCGAAAAAGGCTCCTTATCAACACATGTTGGGTACACAAAAAGGCCCTTACTATTTTCCCAATCTTCATCTTTTCTATACAGGAAGTCATAAATAGCATAGGAATCTTTTTTGGATTTCATAATAAAATCCTCTAAATTCTTATTTTCTATTACAACACTGATAACAGAAACATATTTTCGGCATTGGTTATCTATATTATTACACTCTAGGCTTAATACAATATCTTGGGCTTCTTCCATTATCATAGTTACAAAATTCTCCGGAATTTTATAGCCTTCTTTTCCTTTCTTTCCAGATAAAAATTCTGGTTCCCAAAACAGTCTTTTCAAAGGAGGATAACTACGCATTTCATAAGCCCAAACATCATTTAGACCAGGAATAAATCGATCCAGCCACAAACTGTAATTAATATCTTCTTCTTCCACAACCGCCCTTGAACATCGCAAATAATCCGCTGCATAGAACATAGAATGCCACTCTGCGTACTTTCTTAATGTTTCATAAGAGGGAATTGCACCATGATCATTATATGCCCTTCCATAATTCTGTTTCCGGAAATACTCTTGTTGCCATGAATCAGCCATTAAATTTGTAATTTGTAATTCATTTGCTATGTAAAAATCACACAGTTCGGTCACTTCCCCTTGAGTGCACCCAAAGATTTCTGCAACGTCATCATACCAGTACCTAGTTGTGTCCATAGTATCTATATGAAAATGAAGTTTTTTATTACTGCCCTGTTCCCGTTCATACCTACGCATTCCTTTCACTTTTTCTGTACGAATACATTTTTCACAGTCATCCAATGATACCATTTCTATTACATTACAGATAGATTTTATTTTCTTACATATCTTTATGGCTAGATGACGTTTTAGCGCATGTTGAATCCCATTACTCGAAGCAATATTCTCATAAAATTGATAATGTGCCACCAAAACAGCCGGAGCTCGATCCGCTATATAGAGTGATGTTTCTAAAAAACTAATTTGAGCGGAATCATAAAAAAAGTAATTACCTTTATCAAGATACAGTTGGGAAAAACTATTTTCATTATAAAGTTTATAAAAATATGGTAAAATAGCATCTTCAAATACAATGTATCGCCAAAGAACATGCTGTGCTCTATATCGATTTTTCTTATCAGGATGTCCAAGCATCCTCCATAAAAACATCGCTATATAAAAATTCATATCTTTTCTTTCAGTATTAACATCAATTATTCCTAAGAACTCTGAAACAGAACCACTATAAGTCGTACAACATTTTTCCCACTCTATTTTGATTATCCACTCTAATAATTCAATTGCTTCCTGTGGAGCAAGACACTCTGCTATAAGTTGCAAGGCCTGAACATATTCATCTGGACTAAACGAATGATTCTGTTTCAAAAATTGCGTCATAAATGTAAACTTTTCATCCAATGAATACTTGAATATCCTATTCGCTTGTTCGTAAATTGAATTATCCCAATAATCGTTAATGAAACAGTTATAAATCCCCCAGCAGAGCTGGGGAGACTAACAAATGCCGG
>CAMWMM010000581.1 GCA_947175285.1 uncultured Lachnospiraceae bacterium | reverse complement strand
TCCCATAACAAAGCATCCGATTATCACAAAAATAAATTTGAAAAGAGGCTGAATAAATTGATCATTACCTGCCCTTTCATAGTTTACTATATTAAAAAATATACGGAATAATTCCCCTCCGACCAACAGCATCCCCCAGATATTGATAAGGCTCATACTCAATTCATTTTTAAACTGTTTCAATTTGTAATGATAAATGAGATACACAATAAGGTACCCTATCATTGATACAAAGCTGATCCCCCTAAAAAGGCTCCACATTGCCAGACTGATATCCTCCATGCTTTTCATCACTCCAAACATCAATGCATACAGGAAACAAGTAAGCATCTGGACAACTCCAATTCCAATAAAAAAGTCTGACACTTTGGAAAAGTCATTTTGTGTCTTATAAATCACTTTTTTGATTAAATTAACATCTTCAAGCGCTTCTGCAATTTTCTGGCTCATGATAGGTTTCTCCTTACTCTATTTTATAGACTACTCTATCAATTTATAATATGTAATGCAGTTTGTCAATAAGGAATCCGTTTTATATTCAGCTTTTATATTTTAGTAAACGGCGTAACTGTTCAGAACCCCTAAAGGGTTCAAAATGCTCTTGTGCAAAACAGAGAATTTGAAATTTCTATTTTGACACAGATTGCGCCCCAAACGTGGATAACTTACATCTGTTTTTGCCCATCGTGGATTATCATATCCGCAGCCGCAATATGTGGCGCGGAAAACCGTTCTGATCGGGATCCTGAGGATTATCCAACAACATAGGAACCTTGAAAACAGACTCTTATCCACCGTCATTTTGACGATAGCCCCAAACTTGTAAATTCGCTTTTTTTCCAATTTTCCGTTAAAATACAATCATCAGATTTTAACGGGAGAAGGTGGTCTTATGACAGCGGAAGAATTGAATGAATCACTGTTGCAGCAAATAGAGTCATTAAATGCTACAATAAATGCCCAGACTCAATTAATAGCCCAGCTCAACCAGACCATTCAGGAACTGAAGGAACAGATCAACAGGAATTCCCAAAACAGTTCCAAACCGCCTTCCAGTGACGGGTTCAAAAAACCTGCACCCAAAAGTCTGCGCAAACCATCCGGAAAGAAAGCAGGCGGACAACAAGGACACGCCGGGACACATTTAGCTGTAATAACACAGGCGGATGAGACCATAAAGTATATGCCGTCTGCATGTGAAGGCTGCCCTCATTTTAACATGTGTAAGGGGACTGCCTGTATTGCAGAAAAGCGCCATGTGGTCGATGCAGTTGTTACTGTAAACATCACTGAGCACCAGTCGCTGGAAATACCGGTCTGCATGATGCATGGGGATACACGCAGGGGAGAGTTTCCAGCAGATATAAAAGCAGCCGTGCAGTATGGAGAAAACCTTCAGGCTTTGTCCGTTTCCTTAAACACAGTAGGCGCTGTCAGTGTGAAGCGTACCCACGAGATTCTTTCCGGTGTTTTTAACATTCCGATTGCCACGGGAACCATAAGCAACATGGTGAAACGCTGTGCCGACGGCCTGACCGACACAATAGGCAAGATCAAACAGAAGATGACCGGATCAGGACTGGGACATTTCGATGAGACCGGGACCAGAGTGGATAAAAAACTCTGGTGGGTCCATGATGCCTCCAACTGTGAGTATACCTATCTGGATATCAGTCCCAAACGTGGCTTCACAGGCATGGAGCAATGCGGCGTACTCACGGGATTTCGGGGGATCGCTGTGCATGACTGCTGGGCTTCCTATTGGAATTATCCGGATATCCGGCATGCAGTATGCTGCGCCCATCTTCTCCGTGAGTTGACCGGGATTGATGAAAACCATCCTGAGCAGAAGTGGGCATCTGCGTTTATAGACCTTTTGCTGGAAATGAAAAAGGTCAAAGATAAAGCTGTGGAGAGAGGCAAAGAATCTCTAAGCTATTATCACTATCATAAATTCGATAAGAAGTATGATGAACTGATCGAACAGGCAAGGAATGAAAATCCGCTTCCCGAAAGCACAGGAAAAAAGCGTGGACGGAAGAAAAAAGGAAAAATCCTTGCACTTGTAGAGCGTCTTGCGAATTACAAGGCATCAGTCTGTCTTTTTATCCATAACTTCATGGTTCCGTTTGATAATAATCAGGCAGAACGTGACCTACGGATGATAAAAGTCAAGACAAAGGTGTCTGGCTGCTTTCGAACAGAGGATGGAGTAAGGGATTATCTGAAGATTATGTCCTACGTCGGCACAGCGCACAAGCAGGGATACAATGCTTATGAAGCAATCAAAAATGCAATTTCAGGTCATCCTGATTTCATCTTTGAATAAAGGGGGTTCTGAACAGTTACGTTCTGTTTATGTATTTCTTCATCTATCCTGTCCCAAAATCCGTCTATAAGAACAGTATCTTGTTCTACCATATTTCTAATACCTCTCTTTCTAATTTATAATCGAAACGGGAATAAAATTTTGTTTACCTTATACTGGCAATATGCTATAAATTCGTTCTGAAAACCTAATGTTTCAGATAAGACATTTATATCTTTGTCAATCCATGTTCCTGCTTGTATTTCTGGAATATCGGTAATTACCATCGCTAAATAATAATGTGGAGCTGATTCCTTATCAGAATACTGTATCTGCATACTGGCGTTTAATCTTAAACAACACGGCATAGACATACATTCCACTGTTTCCAGATACTTATTCATTTCCTGATATATAATATCATTCAATTTGTCCTTTACGCATTGCGGTGTATCATCTGCAAACGGGATAGATATCAAAATACCTTCTTCATTAGCAGAAAATTCTATCTTCTTATTTTCGATATTAAATTTTGTGTACTCACAATCTTCTTGGCTAAAACTCATTAAGCAATCCCTCCATCTTGGTCTGCAGTCATGCGATCTTACTGGCTTTTCTTAGCTTGGTAACAATCTTCCTGCACTCTGCCGGATTGTCTTTCAAATACTGTTTTGCATTCTCTCTTCCCTGTCCAATCTTATTATCATTATAGAGATACCATGAACTGGATTTATTGATAACACCTTTCTCTACAGCCTGATCCAGGATATCACCTTCAACAGATATCCCATGACCAAACATAATGTCAAATTCACCTTTTTTGAACGGTGTAGCAATTTTATTTTTCACTACATTTACTCTTACTATGC
>CAMWMM010000580.1 GCA_947175285.1 uncultured Lachnospiraceae bacterium | reverse complement strand
CTCTATGCCTGTCGGGACTGCTTTCCCGTTCTAAAAAACGTTGGTAGATTACTTTGTAATCGCCTGTTAAAGTAATTGTCAATACGGAATATTGATATTTTTCTAAAAGATTTTTTATTCCTTGTTCTGACGAATATTCAAAATTATTCTCTAAGATAAAAGATTGTCCTGCTCTCATAAGCTGACCCGCAACATAGTACATGATTTCCATGCCGGCAATTCCAAGATTTACTTTTTCCTCTCTCGACTGAAAGCCAACATTGTCAAATAGCAGTTCTTTCACAGCATCCTTTGAAATAACAGGCAGCCTCAATCTTTCTGATAGTGCTTCTGCCATTGCACTTTTTCCTGCTGCCGGAATTCCTGTCACTAATATACAATGCATTCGTTCATACTCCTTTTGCATCAACCGTTTCTATAGCCACTCCAAGTTCTCTTACCTGTATTAGAAAATCCTCAGATACATTGTTATCCGTAATCAGTAAGTCATAATCTTTTAGCTGACATACGGAATGAATTGAATTTTTCCCAATCTTCTTAGACGGATACAGCCCGATATTCATAGAACTGTTTTCCATGACTGCTTTTCCAAATTCCACACCGGCAGTATCATGAATAGAAGCTCCAAAATCCAAAGACAATGCAGTATGCGACATAAACGCTTTGTTGATTCGGATGTTTTTTACCATTTGAATGGTATAAAAATCATGGCAGTGACCCCGGTGCGACATTTCACCTCCCAGCAAAATAACGGATATATTCATTTTTTTCCGCAACACCTCTGCAATAGTAACGGAATTTGTCAATGCAGTTACCTGTATGTCTTCCGGCAGATTTTCAGCCATATAATATCCGACTAAAGATGTGGTAATATAAATGACATCCTTGTTTTCAATATATTCAACCGCTCTTTTAGCAACCGCCAGATAATCAGTCCGTACTTCTTTAATATCTATAGGATTGTATGTTGGTGCCGGATATATTTCTTTTGTATTCACTGCAATAGCGCCTCCATGCGTTCTCTGCAGCAATCCTTTGCTCTCCAATACCCTTAAGTCCCGCCTTGCACAATCCGCAGAAATCTGATAAAATTCCTGAATTTCTGATACTAAAATCCGCCCTGTTTCATTCAATTTTTTAATAATATCCCTTTGGCGTTCTTCCATAAACATAATAAATACCTCTTTTTTGTATTTAATCGTTTTATCCTGTTTGTATTTTATTATACTTGTTTATTCTTGTTTGTGCAAGTATTTTTCCTTTGACAATGCTGTAACAGTAAAGAAAAAAAGGACTTCAAATTACCCTTTGGCATCCCGCCAGAGTAAATCAAAGTCCTATTTTTTAATAAACAATTCACGCTTTCTTCAGTGTCAAACAAGCCCCAACGATTGCTCCAATCAAGGCAAACGGCGCTATTCTAACGAACAGCCACTCAAATGAGTGAAACACTACTCCGATTACAGCGGTTTCAGGTTGGCTGTAATCCCAACCCAAGTAAGGACTATTTAATATTATCAGGATTGCGAAAATAGCCACTATAACCGTACACAATGAGATAAAAAACCAATGAATCACTTTTTGCCTCGTTGTTTTCCTATGCGCAAGCTGCAGATTTATGACCTCAAGTTTCTCGGAAATTGCTTTTAAGTCATCAGCCTTCGCCTCAACAACCGTTTCTCCAAGCAGTGTGCTTACAGGCATTTCAAATACCTCTGATATGGAAATCAGCATATCGGCATCCGGAACCGACAAACCTTGCTCCCATTTTGATATTGTTTGTCTCACCACATTCAACTTGACTGCAAGTTCCTCTTGCGAAAGTCCCTTGGATTTTCTAATTGCTTTCATGTTTTCGTTTAGCATCAGGGATAACCTCCTTTCGCTGCAATTATACGAAAGAAAGCCCGTTGCGGCAAGCAATGCAGATTAACATTACACAAAATCCCGGTTTGTAATTATATCAATTAGCTCTGAGTTATCGATTCAGTCATGTCAAAAAATGATAATAAGAATAGTTCACTGTTCCTTTAATATCATGTAGCGCACCATCTTGCAATTCCTTAACCATTAAGCACTTCGGACTTGGAAGATGAACACTCTCTCCTGCAATAATTCCATAGTTGCAAGAAGTTTCAAAACCTCTTGGATTGTAATTTCGAGGATTGCCCTCTACGATTACTGCCTTATATCCCATTTCTTTTGCTTTGTCCAGTTCATATACTGTATTTTTATTTGAATCATATAAAACAATATTTAAATCTCCGCTTTTTATATCAGATGCAAACGAAATTTTAATTCTTTCGCCTGTCTCTCCGGAAAATGAGAAATTTGAACTGCCCGTTGTTGGTTCAGCATAGGAGTGGTTCATGTTTCCCAATGATTTAGAAGGAAATAAAAACCACACACTTAATAAAATCGCTGCTATAACAGCAAAAAATATCTCAATGTTTTTCTTTTTCAGTTCTTACCTATCCTCTGGTAAACAAATTTCAATTTTTCCACATTATTAAAGCTTTATAGCATCACTAACAAATGGTTGTTCTGCTTCAAAGCGAGATGCTTCAGAGCTGATTTCTTCTGGTGTCTTTGCATTAAAATACTCTCTCTGCCATTTTGTATAATCAAATTTTTCCCGAATGATAGTAGAAATGAACTGTTCAGCCTCAATAATTCCCATCTGCTCTGTCAAACACTTCATTCCGCGATTCATAATCTCAGCAGCTTTTACTTCAATCTCCCTTTTACGATTGCTACCCACATATCCAACAGCATTTTCCTGCATAAAATTAAAAATCGTATCACGCCGCATCTCAAATGGATTTTTGCTACATTCATATCTAAGCATATATGAAGCAATCAATTCCCATTTTCTTTCTGATTATACTACTTTCCATCCTCGTTTACTACCCAATGCCCATTCCTATTACTGCCTTCTCTTACAAGCACTCCTTCTTCCTGCAGTTGCTTCATCTCTTTTTGTACCTGTTTCCTTTCAGTTCCTTTTCGGCTCCTTTTCGGCTCCTTTTCGGCTCCTCATTCGAAGCATCAACAAATTTCTCATGTATAAATACCTCAACTTTCCCACCTGCAAAACCGGCGTAGAAGCTTGAATTTTCAGACAAAATAATGCAATAAATTGGTGCTTTGACATAAAAACAGCACCTAATCTTTGGTATA